>NZ_JBEYRP010000015.1:0-279277 GCF_040704085.1 Streptomyces sp. NPDC047841 | reverse complement strand
GCCGCCCTCGGTGCGTGGGCCGACACTGATCGTCCCGCCGTAGAGCGTGGCCCGCTCCCGCATGCCAATCAAGCCGTGACCGCCCCCTGTGGGCACCGCCGCCTTTCCGTTGCCTCCGTGCGGTGTGACCTGCACAACATCCCGTGTAGCCGACTGATTAACTCTGGTTTCACACTCAAATAGGGGGGATGGTTTTCAGCCGGGTCCTGATATACTCGATTCGTCACTCAGGGTCACCGGCACGGCCGGCGTGCCCCTGGGCGGTGAATGAATCCGTCATACCGGTAACCGACGGGATGACGTGTGCCAACAAGGGGGAATGGTGCAGATTCATGTCCTGGGTCCGATGGTCGTCTTCGACGAGGAGTCGGAGCCGGTCGTCCTGGCTCCGAAACCACGGCGGATTCTCGCGATGCTGGCGGTCAACGCCGACCGGGCGATATCCGTCAGCGCGCTCGTACAGGAGCTGTGGGGAAATAATCCGCCCCGCACCGCAACTGCCACGATTCAGACATACGTGGGACATGTCCGGCGCACGCTCGCGGAAGCACTCCGGGTCAGCGTCGCGGAAGTCGCCGACGAAATCCTGGTCACCGAGGGCAGCAGTTACGTGCTGTCCTCGTCGCGGGTCGCGCTCGATATCACCGAGTACGAAATGCTGGCCGAGGAGGGAAATGCCGCGGTCGAACGCGGCGAATTCGCCCGCGGTGCGGATGTGCTCCGCCGGGCGCTGTCCCTGTGGCGCGGGCCGGCCCTCGTCAACGTCGAGGCCGGTGAGTTGCTGAGCGCGCGCATCGTCTGCCTGGAGGAGTCCATGCTCTGCGCCGCGGAGCACCGGGTCTACGCGGATCTCCAGCGGGGCGCCCACCGCACGCTGGTACCGGAACTGTCGGAACTCACGGCCCGGCACCCGCTGCACGAGAACTTCCACCGTCATCTGATGCTCGCCCTGTACCGGTGCGGGCGCAGGGCGGAGGCGCTGGCGGTCATGCGGAGACTGCGCACCCGGCTGGTGGAGGAGCTGGGACTGGAGCCCTCGCCGTTCCTGGTGCAGATGGAGCAGGACATCCTGCGCGGCGAGCCGTCGCTGGACCTGGTCCAGACCGCCGCGCCCTGCCAGGGCCCCACGAGGTCACCGGTCCGCCCGTCGGGTCACCTGCGGCTGCACCCGGCGTCGGCAGCGGTCATGCAGCCCACCGGCTGACGACACGCACGAGACCGGGGCCGCGGGGCGAACCACCCCGCGGCCCCCGCCGGTTCCACGACGCCCGCGGCCTCCCGCCGCCCTCCCCACGACCGACCCGGGCACCGGCCGAACGGAGCCGCGCACCCCAGAGCCGGCAACGCCGCGCCCCACAGCGCCCCCTCACCCCGGCCGCACCCACAGAGCCCGGCCCCGCACCACGGCATCCGCCGTACCGGCAGCCCACAGCCGGACGCAGTGCCCCACCAGCCCCGGCGGCAGCCGGACGGAGTCGCGCGGTCCCGGAGCCGAGAATTCGCGCCCCGCAGCTGCTTCGTCAGCCCCGGCCACCCACCCCGGCGTCACAGCCACCCCACCGGCCAACGGGCCGCGCACCCGAGCCGGCAGCACGCGCCCCACCCTCACCCCGGCCACACCCACAGAGCCCGGCCCCGCGCCACGGCATCCGCCGTACCGGCAGCCCACAGCCGGACGTAGTGCCCACCGGCCGCGGCGGCAGCCGGACGGAGTCGCGCGGTGCCGGAGCCGAGAACTCGCGTCCCGCAGCTGCTTCGTCAGCCCCGGCCACCCACCCCGGCGTCACAGCCACCCGACCGCCCACCCCACCGGCCGAACGGAGCCGCGCACCCCAGAGCCGGCAAGGCCGCGCCCCACAGCGCCCCCTCACCCCGGCCGCACTCGCAGAGCCCGGCCCCGCACCGCGGCATCCGCCGGTACCGGCGAGGGACGGACGGGCGCCGTGGGGCCGGCCGGGGTGGTCGCCGTGCCGTGCCGGGTGGACGCGCGCTCGTTCCGGCCCGCGTCAGCGCACGCGGCACGGTGTGGTCAGGCCGCGCTCACCAGCAGGCACGACCAGGTGAAGCCGGCGCCGGCGCTGACCACCAGGGCGTACTCACCGGGTTCCAGCAGCCGGTCCGCGTGCAGTTCCGCCAGGCTGGCGGCCGCGTCCCCGGCGCCGAGGTGGCCGGTGCCGGCGCCGGGGCGCAGGAGTTCCGCACCGGTCAGCTTCGTCAGCAGCGGCGCGTAGGCCAGGTCCACGGTCTTGCGGCCGAGCCGCGGGGCGACCACGTAGCGCAGGGGCTGATCACCGGTCGCCGCCAGGCCCGCCGCCTCCAGGCAGGACTCCACGGCCGACCGCAGGGCGCGGGCGCTGGCCTCCGTGAACGCCTCCAGGCCCTCCGCCGCCAGGAACGCCTTCTTGGTGCGGCGGATGTCCACCCGGGGCCCGAGCGTGCGGGCGGCGGGGCTGAACGGGTCGTCGCCCCGGTGCATCCGCTCCAGCCGCGGCGCCGCCACCGTGGAGATCGAGTGCAGCACGAGGTCGGCGGGCCGTCCGCCCTCGGTGTCCGCCAGGTGGTGCAGCACCAGCGCGGTGGCCCCGTCGCCGTATCCGATGCCGTAGTCCCCGCTCCACCGGTCGAAGCCCGGTTCGCGGAACGCGTCGGCCGTGGTGACGAGCGCGCTGCCCAGCCCCGGCTCGACGAACAGCCGTGCGGCGGCCAGTTCCACCGCCGCCGCGCCGCCGTTGCACACCTGCTGCACGCCGACGGGCACGGCGTCCCCGGCACCCAGCCGGTCGGCGATGAAGTGGGCCGGGGACCACAGGTCGTGGCCCTGGTAGTGGATCCACGCGTGCAGGACGGCACCGACGTCCCCGGCCGGCACGCCCGCCGCGGCCAGCGCGCGCCGGCCCGCCTCGCAGGCCATCTCCGGCGGCGCCAGATCGGCCACCGGCAGCCGGTCGTAGCCGAGTTCGTCGGCGGTCTCCGCGTCGAGCAGGCCCAGTGCGACGGCTTCCCGCGCGCTCTGCCGCCGCTCGGGCAGCCACACCGAGGGACCGGAGATGCCCAGCGGGCGGGGCAGCCGCATCACCGGCTCCGGCCGCCGGCCGGGGACACCGTGCCGCAGCCCGGGTCGGCGACGGGCACGGAGGGTGCCGTGGCGTCCGTGGGGAGGATGTCGACGACGTACAGCTCGACCGGTGTGGTGCCGCGGTTGATGCCCATGTGCACGGTGCGCGGGCCCACCGGCTCCACGAGCGAGTCCCCCGGGCCGTACTGCTTCTCGGAGCAGTCCGAGCCGTCGATCCGCGTGAAGGTTCCGGAGTTGATGACGGCGATCTCCTCGCCCACGTGGTAGTGCCAGCCCGTGGAGGCGCCCGGCTGCACGACGGCCTTGCGGTAGAGGACCTTGCGGTCGCCGTCCGCCTTGATCTTGAACGGGGCCGAGGTGAGGCCCTGGCTCAGGGTCACCGAGCTGACGGGCGGCTCCTCCGCCACGGCCGCGGACCGGGTGGCGAAACCGATGCCCAGGGCCACCACCACGACGGCACCGGCTGTTGCGACCTTGCTTCTGTGGATCACGGACGTGCTCCTCCGCTCGCTGGAAGACGGCAGGCGGGCCACGCCACCGCGCCCCCGCCTGCACCTGTGTAGCAGAGCATTGGCACTCGGAGTACGTCTGTCTTGATGATGAAGGCTGTCTTCCGCCGGGCCTTGGGCGGTTCTTCAGCGGACCTCGACCGGACCGCCGACCGGACCCACGACCGGACCGCCGGCCGAACCCCCGCCGAGCCCTCCGGCCCGCCTCGTCACCCCGCCTCGACCAGCGAGATCCGTCCCTTGCGCGCGTCGCGGTCCAGCAGCTCCCGCACCTTCTCGGCGGTGTCCGTCCCGGCCTGCGCCGTGTGCAGCATCAGCCGGACACCGGGGCGGTCCGGGACCTCCAGGACCGAGTGGTCGAAGATCAGGCACCCCGCCCGCGGATGGTCGATCGCCTTCACCCCCTGGTTCGTCGACCTGATCTCGTAGCGCGACCACAGCTCGGCGAACTCCGGGCTGCATCCGGCCAGTTGCTCGCAGATCCGGGCGAACTCCGGCTCGTCGGGGTAGCGGGCGGCGTCCCTGCGGAACTCGGAGACCAGCCCCGGCGCGATGTCCGCCCAGTAGCGGTGCCGGGCCCGGAACGCCGGGTTGGTGAAGAAGGCCACCAGACAGTTGGTGTCGCCTTCCCGGAACCCGAAGACCAGTTCGGCGGCCCGGTTGGTGCCCGCGATGTTCCAGCAGCGGTCGATGGCGTAGGCCGGGGACGGCATCCAGCCCTCCAGCAGCGACGTGAGCCGGGAGATGTCGCCGGGGTCGCCCGCCGTGTGCCGCGGCGGGTTCAGCCCGACCAGCCGGTAGAGGTGGTCGCGTTCCGCCGCGTCCAGCCGCAGCGTCCGGCTGATGGCGTCCAGGACCTGTTCCGACACCTTGATGTCCCGGCCCTGCTCCAGCCACGTGTACCAGGACGCCCCGATGCCGGCCAGCATCGCCACCTCCTCCCGGCGCAGGCCCGGGGTGCGCCGGCGCGCCCCCGGGGGCAGACCCACGTCCTGCGGGGCGAGACGCTCCCGGCGCGTGCGCAGGAAGAGCCTGAGTTCCTCCCGTCGGCGCGCGTCCCCTACCGGTTTCAGACTGGTGGTCATAAACCCAGGATAAGTACGGGCTACCCGGCGTGTATGGACGACGGAGAACCTCGCCTCATGACTTCCGACACCGTCCCTCCGTCCGCCAAGGCGCGTTTCACGACGCGCCAGTGGCTCGTCATCGCCCTTCTGTGCGGCGCCCAGTTCATGCTCGCGCTGGACTTCTCCATCCTCAGCGTCGCCCTCCCGGTCCTCGGCAAGGACCTCGGCTTCGCCCTGAGCGACCTGCAGTGGGTCGTCACCGCGTTCGCCCTGCCCTCCGGCGGCCTGCTGCTGCTCTTCGGCCGCGCCGCCGACCTCTACGGCCGCCGCAACTGGTTCATCGTCGGCATGGCCCTGTTCACCGTCGCCTCCCTGGCCGGCGCCCTGGCCACCACCCCCGGCTTCCTGCTCGCCGCCCGGGCCGTCCAGGGCGTCGCCGCCGCCATGCTGACCCCGGCGGCCATGTCCCTGCTGACCACCAACTTCGCCGAGGGCGCCCAGCGCGACCGCGCACTGGGCATCAACGGCGCCCTGCTCTCCCTGGGCTTCCTGTCCGGCGTCGTCCTCGGCGGCGTCATCACCGAGCTGACCAGCTGGCGCGTGACGCTCTTCATCAGCGTCCCGGTCGGTGTCGCCGCCGTCATCGCCGCCCCGGTCCTGATCAAGGAGAGCCGCAACGAGGAGACGCCCCGCCTGGACGTCCTCGGCGCCCTGACGGTCACCGGCGGCCTGCTGTCGGTCATCTACGGCGTCACCTCCGCCGAGCGCAACGGCTGGGGAGCCGCCACCACCCTGGTCTCCTTCGCGGCCGGCGCGGTGCTGCTGGCCGCGTTCTTCGCCGTCGAGTCCCGCGTCGCCGCCCCGCTCGTCGACCTCGGCGTGCTGCGCCGCCGCACCGTCAGCTGGGGCAACACCACCGGCCTGATCACCTTCGCGATGATGACCGGCATGGTCTTCCTGCTCACCCTGTACATGCAGAAGGTGCGCGGGATGACCCCGCTCGACGCCGGCTTCTCCTTCGCCGCGCTGGGTGTCGCGGCCGTCCTCGGCGGCGCCTTCGCGGCGCGGATCATCGGCCGGATCGGCGTCCACCGCGCCCTCGTGTACGGCCTGGTCCTCCAGGCGGCCGCCACGGCGGTGCTGTACCTCCTCGACACCGACGGCGGCATGCCGCTGCTGCTCGTGGCCACCGCGGCGGGCGGCTTCGGCCACCTCCTCGCCGTCGTCGGCTACATGATCACCGCGACGTCCGGGCTGCCGGACCACGAGCAGGGCCTCGCGACCGGCCTCGCCTACACCGGCCAGCAGCTCGGTGTGACGGTGGGCACCCCGATCCTGGCCACGGTCGCCGCGTCCGGCATCGAGTCCGCCGGCGGCAGCGGTCCCGCCGCGGTGCTCCACGGCGTGCAGGGCGGCCTGCTGACCGCCGCGGCCGCCCTGGCCGTCGCCGCCGTCATCGCCGTCGCCTTCCTGCGCCCGGCCCGCACCACGGCCGCCCCGGTCGCCGGCGGCGCCGCCGAGACGGTCCCGGCCGACGCGCACTGACGGCGCGGACCACGACCACGAGAGGACCACGAACCGTATGCGCATGCGCTACCTGGGCCGCACCGGCCTGCAAGTGTCCGAGATCTGCCTGGGCACCATGACCTTCGGCGGCCGGCACGGCTTCCAGCACATGGGCCGGCTCACCACCGTCGAGGCGCGCCGCCTGGTCCACCGGTGTCTGGACGAGGGCGTGAACTTCTTCGACACCGCCGACATGTACTCCGCGGGACAGTCGGAGGAGGTGCTCGGCGCGGCGCTGTCCGGCCGGCGCGACGACGCGATCATCGCGACGAAGGTGCGCTGGCAGATGCCGGACGGCAGCGGCGGACCCAACGACCGCGGGCTGTCCCGGCACCACATCGTGCGGTCCGTCGAGGCGAGCCTGCGCCGCCTGGGCGTCGACCACATCGACCTCTACCAGACGCACGGCTGGGACGGCCGCACCCCGTGGGAGGAGACGCTGCGGGCCCTGGACGACCTCGTGCGGGCCGGCAAGGTCCGCTACGTCGGCGCGTCCAACCTGACCGGCTGGCAGCTCACCCGGGCGCTGGCCACCAGCGAACAGCGGGGCCTGGAGCGCTTCGCGTCCCACCAGATCCAGTACAGCCTGGCCGCCCGCGAGGTGGAGTTGGAGCTGCTTCCCATGGCCGAGGCGGAGGACGTGGGCGTCATGGTGTGGAGCCCGCTGGCGGGCGGTCTGCTCAGCGGCCGTCAGGAGCGGGGCGCCACACCCCCGCCCGGCACCCGGCGGGCCGTGGGCTGGTTCGAACCGGTCGACCCGGAACGCACCTTCGACACCATCGACGTCCTGCGCGACATCGCCGCCCGACGGGGGGTGTCCGCGGCCCAGGTCGCGCTGCGGTGGGTGCTCGAGCGGCGCGGCGTCACCTCGGTCGTCATCGGCGTCCGCAACGAGGCCCAGCTCACCGACAACCTCGCCGCGACGCGCTGGTCCCTCACGCCCGAGGAGCGCGCGGCCCTGGACGAGGTCAGCGCACCACCGCTGCCGTACCCGTACTGGCACCAGGAGTACTGCGACGCGGACCGGGTCCGGGAGGGGGAGCCGGCCTGAGCGGGCGGAGCCGTGCGCGGGCCTTCCCCGGCGCGGGGGCGCCGCCGCCGGCCGGTGGCGGCGCCCCGTGCGCGTCGTTCGGGGACGAGGAGCGGGACGCGTCACCCGGGGCCCCGCCGGACGCCGCACCACCCGACCGCCCTCGCCCGGTGCGGCCGTTGACGCCCTGAGAGCTTCCTCACACCCCGGCCGGGCGGCGCCCGTGAATGACGCCGCATACGACCAAGGGCCCATCGTTTTCACGATGGGCCCTCGGCCTTCTGTGCGCGAGGGGGGAGTTGAACCCCCACGCCCTTGCGGGCACTGGAACCTGAATCCAGCGCGTCTGCCTATTCCGCCACCCGCGCATTGGGTGTGTCTTCCGGCTCCGGCCCTTTCGGTCCGGCCCCTTCCGACACCCAGAACATTAGCACGTCGTACGGGGTGGATTCACATCGCTTCCCGCCGGCCCGCCCCCGGTCACGACCCCCGTCGCGCGCCGCGCGCGCCCCAACGACGCACCCACCGAACGCCGCACGTATCAGGGAGGCGCGCTTCTCGTATCAACCTCGTACCGGTCCCGGCCATCTGCCGGGAGGCGGGCCGGGTGCACAGCCGGGTGCGGGACACTGGACTTCGCCCGCCTCTACGATCCATGGCAGCAGGACACGCACCCGGGAGTTCGAAGGGGAGCCGCTGGGGGAACCGGCTGATTGGCGGGCGCGTAGATACGATCAGTGAGCAGTACCCGCAGTACCCGGCAAGGCAGCGGCACAGAGCAGGCAAGACGACGGCAGGGACGGAGGAGGTGCCCCATGGGAGTCCTGAAGAAGTTCGAGCAGCGTCTCGAAGGTCTGGTGAACGGCACCTTCGCCAAGGTCTTCAAGTCCGAGGTCCAGCCCGTGGAGATCGCCGGAGCGCTCCAGCGGGAGTGCGACAACAACGCCACGATCTGGAACCGTGACCGGACCGTCGTGCCCAACGACTTCATCGTGGAGCTGAGCGCGCCGGACTACGAGCGCCTCAGCCCCTACTCCGGGCAGCTCGGCGACGAGCTGGCCGGCATGGTGCGCGACTACGCGAAGCAGCAGCGCTACACCTTCATGGGCCCGATCAAGGTCAACCTGGAGAAGGCCGACGACCTGGACACCGGTCTGTACCGGGTGCGCTCGCGCACCCTCGCCTCCTCCAGCGACCAGCAAGGGGCCCCGCAGGCCCCCGGCGCACCGGCGGCCGGGCGCCCCGCGGCGGGCGCCCCCGGCGGCTACGGCTACCCGCAGCCCGCCACGCCCGCCGGCGCGCCCCCGATGCCGTCCGCGCCGCCGCCCGGCACCCGCCCCGGCGGGTACGGTTACCCGCAGCCCGCCACGCAGCGGCCGGCCGCGGCCCCGATGAGCGGCGCGCGCACCCGCTACTGGATCGAGATCAACGGCACCCGCCACCAGATCTCCCGCCCGACGCTGGTGCTGGGCCGCAGCACCGACGCCGACGTGCGGATCGACGACCCCGGCGTGTCCCGCCGGCACTGCGAGATCCGGACCGGAACGCCCTCGACGATCCAGGATCTCGGTTCCACCAACGGCATCGTGGTGGACGGGCAGCACACCACCCGCGCTACGCTCCGCGACGGCTCGCGGATCGTCGTGGGCAGCACCACCGTTATCTATAGGCAAGCCGAAGGGTGAAGCGGGGGCAATGTCAGAGCTGACCCTCACGGTCATGCGGCTGGGTTTCCTGGCCGTACTGTGGCTGTTCGTGATCGTGGCCGTGCAGGTCATCCGGAGCGACCTGTTCGGTACGCGCGTCACCCAGCGCGGATCGCGTAGGGAGGCGGCCCGGCCGCAGCAGCCGGGCCGCCAGCAGACCCGGCAGCAGGCCGCGCCCCCGCCGCAGCGCGGCCAGCAGGGCGGCGGCGGCCGGCGCGGCCGCAACGCCCCCACCAAGCTGGTCGTGACCGAGGGCACCCTCACCGGCACCACCGTCGCGCTCCAGGGCCAGACGATCACCCTGGGCCGGGCGCACGACTCGACGATCGTGCTGGACGACGACTACGCCTCCAGCCGCCATGCGAGGATCTACCCGGACCGTGACGGCCAGTGGATCATCGAGGACCTCGGTTCCACCAACGGCACCTACCTGGACCGGTCCCGGCTGACGACCCCCACACCGATCCCGCTGGGCGCGCCGATCCGCATCGGCAAGACCGCGATCGAGCTGCGGAAGTAGTGCTACGTCATGAATGAGCGCGAGCGGAGCGAGCACGCAGCGGCAGGCCGCAACCCGGCCTCCGGCGCGCTCCCGACCGGAGGGTGGGCAGTGTGGCTCGACACGACCGGCTGCATTCGGAGCCGACGGGCGAGGTGCGCATGAGTCTGTCACTGCGCTTCGCCGCCGGATCGCACAAGGGCATGATCCGGGAGGGCAACGAGGACTCCGGTTACGCCGGCCCGCGCCTGCTCGCCATCGCCGACGGCATGGGCGGCCAGGCGGCGGGCGAGGTCGCCTCCTCCGAGGTGATCTCCACCCTGGTCACCCTCGACGACGACGTGCCCGGCTCCGACATCCTCACCTCCCTCGGCGTGGCCGTGCAGCGCGCCAACGACCAGCTGCGCGCCATGGTGGAGGAGGACCCCCAGCTCGAAGGCATGGGGACGACCCTCACCGCGCTGCTGTGGACCGGCCAGCGGCTCGGTCTCGTGCACGTCGGCGACTCCCGCGCGTACCTCCTCCGCGACGGTGTGCTGACCCAGATCACCCAGGACCACACCTGGGTGCAGCGGCTGGTGGACGAGGGCCGGATCACCGAGGAAGAGGCGACGACCCACCCGCAGCGCTCGCTGCTGATGCGCGCCCTCGGCAGCGGCGACCACGTCGAGCCCGACCTGTCGATCCGCGAGGTACGGGCCGGCGACCGCTACCTGATCTGCTCCGACGGCCTGTCCGGCGTGGTCTCCCACCAGACGATGGAGGAGACCCTCGCCAGCTACCAGGGCCCGCAGGAGACCGTGCAGGAGCTGATCCAGCTCGCGCTGCGCGGCGGCGGCCCCGACAACATCACGGTGATCGTCGCCGACGTGCTCGACCTGGACACCGGTGACACCCTCGCCGGGCAGCTGTCCGACCAGCCCGTCGTCGTCGGCGCCGTCGCCGAGAACCAGCACCACCTGCACGACAACGGCATCATGCAGACCCCGGCGGGCCGCGCCTCCCACCTGGGCCGGCAGGGCCAGGGACACGGCGGCGGCGAGTTCGGCCCGCCCGGCTCCGGCGACACCACCGGCTACATCCCGGCCGACGGCTTCGGCGACTACGCCGACGACGACTTCACCAAGCCGCGCAAGCGGCGCAGATGGCTGAAGACCTCGTTCTACGGCGTCCTCGCCCTCGCCGTCGTCGGCGGCGGCCTGTACGGCGGCTACCGCTGGACGCAGACCCAGTACTACGTCGGCGCCAAGGACGAGCACATCGCGCTGTACCGCGGGATCAGCCAGGACCTGGCCTGGGTGTCGCTGTCGAAGGTGGAGAAGGACCACCCCGAGATCGAACTCAAGTACCTGCCGCCGTACCAGCAGAAGCAGGTGAAGGCGACGATCGCGGAGGACGGCCTGGAAGCGGCCCGGGCGAAGGTCCAGGAGCTGGCCGTACAGGCCTCCGCCTGCCACAAGCAGGCCGAGCGCCAGGCGGCCGAACGCGCGCGGAACGACGCCAGGAACGGCAAGGACAAGACCGGCCAGGACAAGACCGCCGGTACCGGCACGACCACCGGCACCGGCGCGTCCACGGGCACCGGCACCACCACGCAGACCGCGTTCGTCAAGGCCTCCCCGACGCCGAACACGACCCCGAACCCGTCGGCCTCGAAGACGTCCCCGACGTCCCCTTCGAAGGCTCCGTCCACGACCCCGTCCGCGACCCCCAGCCCCGGCCCCACTCTCTCGGAGGACGAGCAGAAGGTCGTCTCGCTGTGCGGTAAGCAGTAGGCAAGCCGTGAGAGGCCCTGTCACACGATGAGCAGTACAACGAACTCGCCGACGCACCACACGTCCACGATCGGCGCGATCGGCGCGCCGAGCCGCCGCAACACCGAGCTGGCCCTGCTGGTCTTCGCCGTGGCCATCCCCGTGTTCGCCTACGCGAACGTGGGCCTGGCCATCGACGGCCAGGTCCCCGCGGGCCTGCTGAGCTACGGCCTCGGGCTCGGTCTGCTGGCCGCCGTAGCCCACCTCGTCGTACGGAAGTTCGCCCCGTACGCCGACCCGCTGCTGCTGCCGCTCGCCACCCTGCTCAACGGACTCGGGCTGGTGTGCATCTGGCGGCTGGACCAGTCCAAGCTGCTCCAGCAGATCCATGTCGCGGGCGGCAAGGCGACCAACCAGCTGCTCTACACGGCGATGGGCATCGCGCTGTTCGTGGCGGTGCTGATCTTCCTCAAGGACCACCGCACGCTCCAGCGCTACACCTACATCTCCATGGTGGCCGCGCTGTTCCTGCTGCTCCTGCCGCTGGTCCCGGGCCTCGGCGCGGACGTGTACGGCGCCAAGATCTGGATCTCGATCGGCAGCTTCACCATCCAGCCCGGTGAGTTCGCCAAGATCGTGCTGGCGGTGTTCTTCGCCGGCTACCTGATGGTCAAGCGGGACGCGCTCGCGCTCGCCAGCCGCCGCTTCATGGGCCTGTACCTGCCGCGCGGCCGCGACCTCGGCCCGATCCTCGTCGTCTGGGCGATCTCGATCCTCATCCTGGTCTTCGAGACCGACCTCGGTACGTCGCTGCTGTTCTTCGGCATGTTCGTGATCATGCTGTACGTCGCCACCGAGCGGACCAGCTGGATCGTCTTCGGTCTGCTGATGTCCGCCGTCGGTGCCATCGGCGTGGCCAGCTTCGAACCGCACATCAAGGTCCGTGTGCAGGCCTGGCTCGACCCGATGCGCGAGTACACGCTCAGCCGCACCCCCGGCGTCCCCGGTACCCACTCCGACCAGCTCCAGCAGGCGCTGTGGGCGTTCGGCTCCGGCGGCACCCTCGGCACCGGCTGGGGCCAGGGCCACTCCGAGCTGATCCGGTTCGCCGCCAACTCCGACTTCATCCTGGCCACCTTCGGCGAGGAGCTGGGCCTGGCGGGCATCATGGCGATCCTGCTGGTCTACGGCCTGATCGTGGAACGCGGCGTGCGCACCGCCCTCGCCGCCCGCGACCCGTTCGGCAAGCTGCTCGCCATCGGCCTGTCCGGCGCCTTCGCGCTCCAGGTCTTCGTCGTGTCCGGCGGTGTGATGGGCCTCATCCCGCTGACCGGTATGACGATGCCGTTCCTCGCCTACGGTGGTTCGTCGGTCATCGCCAACTGGGCGCTGATCGGCGTGCTGATCCGCATCAGCGACACCGCCCGCCGCCCGGCGCCCGCACCCGCCGCCAACCCCGACGCCGAAATGACCCAGGTGGTCCGCCCGTCATGAACAAGCCCCTGCGCCGGATCGCGATCTTCTGCGGCCTCCTCGTCCTCACCCTGCTGCTGCGGGACAACTACCTCCAGTACGTCAGGGCCGACAAGCTCAAGGACGACCCGAACAACCGCCGCGTCACCATCGCCCGCTACGCCACCCCGCGCGGCGACATCATCGTGTCCGGCGGCGACCCGATCACCGGGTCCACCCTGACCAGCAAGACCGGTCTGAACGACCTGAAGTACAAGCGCACCTACAAGAACGGCCCCATGTGGGCGCCGGTCACCGGCTACGCCTCGCAGGCCTTCGGCGCCACCCAGCTGGAGTCCATCGAGGACGGCATCCTCACCGGCAACGACGACCGGCTGTTCTTCCGCAAGACGCTGGACATGATCACCGGCAAGGAGCAGCAGGGCGGCAACGTCGTCACCACGCTCAACGCCGCCGCGCAGAAGGCGGCGTACGACGGTCTGAAGCAGCGCGGCGGCAAGGGCGCGGTCGTCGCCCTCGACCCCTCCACCGGCAAGATACTGGCGCTGGCCTCCTACCCGTCGTACGACCCCTCGTCGTTCGCGGGCAACACCAACGACGACGCCGCGGCCTGGAAGAAGCTCCAGAAGAAGTACAACCCCAACGACCCGATGCTGAACCGGGCGCTGCGCGAGACGTACCCGCCGGGTTCCACCTTCAAGGTGGTCACGGCCGCCGCGGCGCTGGAGAACGGCAAGTACACCTCGGCCGACGAGCGGACCGAGTCGCCGCTGCCGTGGACCATGCCGGGCACCACGACCCAGCTGAAGAACGAGGGCAACATCCCGTGCGAGAACGCGACCATGCGGGTCGCGCTCCAGTACTCCTGCAACACCGTCTTCGGCAAGATCGGTGCCGACCTCGGCAACGACAAGATGCTCGCGGAAGCGAAGAAGTTCGGCTTCGACGCCGAGCAGTTCACTCCCGTCCGCTCCAGCGCCTCGGTGTTCTCGGACGGCATGAACCAGTCGCAGACCGCGCTGTCCTCCATCGGCCAGTACAACACCGCCGCCACCCCGCTGCAGATGGCCATGGTCGCCTCGGCGGTCGCCAACGACGGCAAGCTGATGAAGCCGTACATGGTCGACTCGCTCCAGTCCTCCAACCTGGACCCGGTCGCCACGACCAAGCCGGAGGAGCTGAGCCGGCCGCTGTCGCCGAAGAACGCGCAGATCCTCCAGGACATGATGCAGACGGTCGTCGAGAAGGGCACCGGTACCCGGGCGAAGATCGACGGCGTCACGGTCGGCGGCAAGACCGGCACCGCCCAGCACGGCGTCGAGAACAGCGAGAACCCGTACGCCTGGTTCATCTCCTACGCCAAGCTCGGCGACGGCAGCTCGCCGGTCGCCGTGGCCGTCGTGATCGAGGACGAGAGCGCCAACCGCGACGACATCTCCGGTGGCGGTCTGGCCGCGCCGATCGCGAAGAACGTCATGAAGGCGGTCATCGACTCAAAGAAGTGACCGTCGTCCGCCACCGGGAGTGAGGCCGCTCACAGCTCCTTCACATCGCCGCACGTTGCGATACCGGTCCTGTATCGGGTTACGGGCTTGGCCAGGTCACACGGAACGAGCCGGGTACGGTAGGCCCGGACGGCAGCCTCCGGCCGCGCACAGGGGTGCGCGGCCGAGACCGACGGAGAGGGCTGGTAGGTAGCTATGGAAGAGCCGCGTCGCCTCGGCGGCCGGTACGAGCTGGGCCAGGTGCTCGGCCGCGGTGGCATGGCGGAGGTCTACCTCGCGCATGACACCCGGCTCGGCCGCACCGTGGCGGTGAAGACGCTGCGCGCGGACCTCGCGCGCGACCCGTCCTTCCAGGCCCGGTTCCGCCGGGAGGCCCAGTCGGCCGCCTCGCTCAACCATCCCGCGATCGTCGCGGTCTACGACACGGGCGAGGACTACATCGACGGGGTCTCCATCCCGTACATCGTGATGGAGTACGTCGACGGTTCCACGCTGCGTGAGCTGCTGCACTCCGGCCGCAAGCTGCTGCCCGAGCGCGCCATGGAGATGACCATCGGCATCCTCCAGGGCCTGGAGTACGCCCACCGCAGCGGCATCGTCCACCGCGACATCAAGCCGGCCAACGTCATGCTGACCCGCAACGGCCAGGTCAAGGTGATGGACTTCGGCATCGCCCGCGCCATGGGCGACGCCGGCATGACCATGACCCAGACGGCGGCGGTCATCGGCACCGCCCAGTACCTCTCGCCGGAGCAGGCGAAGGGCGAGCAGGTCGACGCCCGGTCCGACCTCTACTCGACCGGCTGCCTCCTGTACGAGCTGCTGACGGTACGGCCGCCCTTCGTGGGCGACTCCCCGGTCGCCGTGGCCTACCAGCACGTCCGGGAGGAACCCCAGGCCCCGTCGGTCTTCGACCCCGAGATCACGCCCGAGATGGACGCGATCGTCCTCAAGGCACTGGTCAAGGACCCCAACTACCGCTACCAGTCGGCCGACGAGATGCGCGCCGACATCGAGGCGTGCCTGGACGGCCAGCCGGTGGCGGCCACGGCCGCGATGGGCGCGATGGGCGCCGTCGGCTACGGCGGCTACCCCGACGACCAGGCGACGACCGCCCTGCGCTCGGAGCCGGCGGGAGCGACCACCATGCTCCCGCCGATGAACCCCGACGACGGCGGCTACGGCTACGACGAGCGTCCGGACCGCCGCCGCCAGCAGAAGAAGTCCAACAGCTCCACGATCCTGCTGGTGGTCGCGGGCCTGCTGGTCCTGGTCGGCGCGATCCTGATCGGCATGTACGCGTTCGGCGGTGACGGCAAGGGCGACGGCAAGGTGCCCGTGCCGTCGTTCGTGGGCCAGCCGGAGAAGACGGCCCGCAAGATGGCCGAGAACGTCGACCTCAAGGTGACCGTCACCAAGAAGGCCTGCGAGAACCAGGCCACGGGCAACGTGTGCTCCCAGAACCCGGACGAGGGCACGAAGGTCGACAAGAACAGTTCCGTCACCCTGGTGGTGTCCACGGGCGCGCCCAAGGTGACCGTGCCCAGCGTCATCGGCCTCAGCCTCAACGATGCCAAGGCGAAGCTGGAGGGGGACGACTACAAGTTCACGGTGAAGACGCAGGCCCGCGTCTCCACGGAGAGCCCGGACACCGTGCTCGACCAGGACCCGATCGGCGGCAAGCAGCGGGAGAAGGGCTCTGAGATCACCCTCACGGTCGCCAAGGCCGAGGAGAAGGTCACCGTCCCCGACGTCACCGGCAAGTCCTGCGACGAGGCGAAGGCCGAACTCCAGGGCAAGGGTCTCGCCCCGACCTGCAACGACACCCCGGTCTCCGACCCGGCGCAGGACGGCAAGGTCCAGAACACCAACCCGTCGGCGGGCCAGCAGGTCTCCAAGAACACCCCCGTCGCGATCAACGTGGGCAAGGCGCAGAACACCCAGGTGCAGGTGCCCAACCTTCAGGGGCAGAAGCTGAAGGACGCCAGGAAGCTGATCGAACAGGCGGGCCTGGTGGTCGGCAACATCACCGGCTCGCAGGACGACAACGCCATCGTGTTCACGTCGGACCCCGGCCAGGGCAACCCGGTCGACAAGGGCACCGCGATCAACCTGGTCACCGTCGGGGGCCAGGGCGGCAACGGCAACGGCAACAACGGCGGCGGCAACGGCGACAACAACAACGGCGGCGGCTTCTTCGGCGGCATCGGCTGACACGCCCCGCACACACGTGGGCCCCTGCCGGGACATCCCGGCAGGGGCCCACGCGCACGCTCAGCGCAGTTCCCTCGGCAACGTCCGCTCGGCGTCCACCTTCTGCACGCGGACCAGTTCGCCCCAGACCACGTACCGGTAGCGGGAGGTGTAGACGGGGGTGCAGGTCGTCAGGGTGATGTAGTGGCCCGGCTTCTTCCTGCCGGACTCCTCGGGGACGGCGGAGAGGACCTTGACGTTGTACTTCGAGGTCTCGGGCAGGACCGAGTAGACCTTGTAGACGTACCAGTCGTCCCGCGTCTCGAAGACGATCGGGTCGCCCTTCCTCAGCTTGTCGATGTTGTGGAACTTCGCGCCGTGCCCGTCCCGGTGGGCGGCGACGGCGAAGTTGCCCGCCTTGCCGGTGGTGGGAAGCGTGGCCTTGACCGGGTCCGTGTAGTAGCCGGCCACACCGTCGTCGAGGACGTCCGTGCCCGTGCCCTTCTCGACCAGCACCTCGCCGTTCCGCATCGCCGGCACGTGCAGGAACCCGATGCCGTCCTTGGTGTCGAGCGCGCCGGGACCGGAGTGCTGCCGCTCGGCCCAGTGCTCGCGCACCTTGTCGGCCTGCCGGTCCGCCTTGCGGTCCGCTATCACGTTCGTCCACCACAGCGAGTAGACGACGAACAGGCCGAGCAGCACGCCCGCCGTGATGAGGAGTTCCCCGAAGACGCTGAGCGCGAGGGCTATCCGGCCGGGGCGCCGGCGCGGAGCGGGATCCGGAGCCGGATCGGACGCGTCCGTGGTCTCTTCGGTCTCGTCGGCGGTCGCTGCCACTGTGTCCTCTGC
Organism: Streptomyces sp. NPDC047841; assembly: GCF_040704085.1. Classification (NCBI taxonomy): domain Bacteria; kingdom Bacillati; phylum Actinomycetota; class Actinomycetes; order Kitasatosporales; family Streptomycetaceae; genus Streptomyces; species Streptomyces sp. NPDC047841. Next base: position 262,050 of record NZ_JBEYRP010000015.1, on the reverse strand, counting down.
CCTTGGTCGGTGAGCCCTACTCGATGAGCGCGTCCGGCTTGCCCTTGCTGCGCGGGCGTTCCTGGACCATCTTGCCCCAGACGATCAGCCGGTACTTGCTGGTGAACTCCGGTGTGCAGGTGGTGAGGGTGATGTAGCGGCCGGGCCGGGTGAAGCCGGAGCCCGGCGGGACCGGGTTCAGCACACTGGTGTTGGACGGCGGCGTCACCGGGAGCATCGAGGTCACCTTGTACACGAAGTAGGTGTCCTGGGTCTCGACCACGACCGCGTCCCCGGCCTTGAGCCTGTTGATGTACCGGAACGGCTCACCGTGCGTGTTGCGGTGCGCGGCGAGGCCGAAGTTGCCGGTCCTGGCGTCGGGCATCGCCGTCTTCAGCGGGGCCTCGCCGTAGTGCCCCACCATGCCCTTGTCGAGCACCCTCTTGTTGCTGACGCCCTCCGCGATGGGCGCGACCACGTCCAGTTTGGGGATGTGCAGGATGGCGAAGCCCTGCCCCGGCTCGAAGACGCCCGGATTGCGCTTCCCGTTGGCCCAGTCGTCCTGGAGCTGGTGGGTCTCGCTGCCGGCCTGCGCGTGCGCGCGGACGTTGGTCCACCACAGCTGGTAGGTGACGAACAGCAGCATCAGGACGCCGGTGGTGATGAACACCTCGCCGATCGCCCGGCTCGCGACGGTCGCCGGGCTCGGCTTGCGCAGCCGGGCCTGCCGCCGGGCCTCCACCCGGCTCAGGGGCCGCTGCGGGTCCCGGCCCGTCGGGGCAGCCGCCGGCTCGCGGGCGTCCCGGGGACCGCCGTGCCGCCCTCCACGCCGCTTGGCGGCCCTTCTGCGGGCCGCACGGCCGCCCGGCGCGGCCCGGGAGGCCGCGGCGGCCGGCAAGGCTCCAGAGGCCCCTGTGCCCGCCCGGGTGGCACCGCCGTCCGCGCCGTACTCCGCCGGCCGCGGAATCCGCAGCGCCATCGTCTCCTCGTCGACGCGGGGCAGGGGTGCCCCGCGGACCGCACCGGCGGCCGGGGACGCCGCGAGGTCCTCCTCCGTCAGCCGGGGCATCGGGGCCGTCGGCGGATCCTGCCGCCGCCCTGCGGACGGCCGCGTGCCGCGGGAGGACTCGTACGGCCGCGCACCGCCGGAGGACTCGTACGGGCTCCCGCCGTCGTACAAGTCCTCGCGCTCGGGGCGCAGCGCGGTCACGCCGTGGCCCTGCCCACCACCGGGGCGAGCCCCGCCGATCTCGCCACGGCGCCCTGGTCGCCGCACTCCGCCAGCCAGTTGGCCAGCATCCGGTGCCCGTGCTCGGTCAGCACCGACTCGGGGTGGAACTGCACACCCTCCACCGGCAGCTCCCGGTGGCGCAGGCCCATGATGATGCCGTCGTGCGTGCGGGCGGTAACTTCCAGCTCGGCCGGGACCGTGGCCGGTTCGGCGGCCAGGGAGTGGTAGCGGGTCGCCGTGAAGGGCGAGGGCAGGCCCGCGAAGACGCCCCGGCCCTCGTGCTCGACCGGCGAGGTCTTGCCGTGCAGCAGCTCGGGCGCCCGGTCCACCACACCGCCGTACGCCACCTGCATCGACTGCATGCCCAGGCACACGCCGAAGACCGGCACCCCGGTGGCCGCGCAGTGCCGGACCATGTCCACGCACACGCCCGCCTCCTCCGGGGTCCCGGGCCCGGGCGAGAGCAGCACGCCGTCGAAGCCGTCCTGCGCGTGCGAGGTCGAGACCTCGTCGTTGCGCAGCACCTCACACTCCGCGCCCAGCTGGTACAGGTACTGGACGAGGTTGAAGACGAAGCTGTCGTAGTTGTCGACGACGAGAATCCGCGCACTCACTGGTTGTCCACCGTCACATCGTTGAAGGGCAGCAGTGGCTCGGCCCACGGGAAGACGTACTGGAACAGGACGTAGACCACGGCCAGGATCAGTACGAGGGAGATCAAGGCCCTCACCCACGCGTTGCCCGGCAGATGCCGCCAGATCCAGCCGTACATGCCGTCCCCTGCCGTCCCTTCCGTATCCGCTACGGCACCAGACCCACGCCGTACGTCACCAGACTAGCGGCGCGGAGCCCCCGGTCCGCCTGTCTCCACAGGCTGTGCGGAGTCCGGGCGTGTACCCGGAGGTACGGAAAACAGGGTCGATCACCTCGGCATCGGCCGGCGCCGTTTTGCAGGGGTCTTTGTCGATCCGATACGTGAACCGGGTGGTCCCTACCCCACCGGCTTCGCGTAGTGCAGATCCACCGTGCCGGAGTAGCCGGGAAGAGTCACCGTCCCGTCGTCGGTGACCTTCCAGCCGAGGCCGTAGACGTTGACGTAGACCATGTAGGTCTGGATCGCCTTGCTCGCGGCGAGCGCCTGCTTCAGCCGGCCGGGGTCCCCGACGGCGGTGATCTTGTACGGCGGTGAGTAGACGCGGCCCTGGAGGATCAGGGTGTTGCCGACGCAGCGCACCGCGCTGGTGGAGATCAGCCGCTGGTCCATGACCTTGATGCCCCGGGCGCCGCCCTGCCACAGCGCGTTCACCACGGCCTGGAGGTCCTGCTGGTGGATGACCAGGTAGTCCGGCTGCGGCTCGGGATAGCCGGGGAGCTTGGCGGTGGCGTTGGGCGGGGCGTCGTTCAGGGTGACGGTGATGGCCTTGCCGGTCAGCCGCCGGGTGCCCGCGCTCTTCTCCAGCCGGCCCAGGTTCTCGTCCTCGGCCTTGGTGCTGCCGTCGTCGTTCTCGGCCAGCGACTCGACGCTGTCGCGCAGGGTCGCGTTGGACTCGTCCAGCTCCTTGTTCTTGCGGCTGCGCTGCTGGATCAGGTCGGACAGCTTCAGCAGGGAGCCGTCCTGACGGAGGTCGGTGCCCTTGGCCGTGTTGAAGCTGGTGAAGAAGATGAGCCCGGCGAGCGCGAAGACGGCGGCCGTGAGGATCCGCACGGGCCGCACACGCGGCCGGCGGACGGGGCCCGGACCCGTTGATCCCGTCCCGGGGGAGTCGGCAGAATTGCTCAACGTACCCTTATCTCCTTCGACGCCGCGGAAGCACTACGCTAACGGACGCCCGGGGGAGCACACAGAGTCGTCATGTTGGCCCCTTGTACGCTGCCCCGAGCCCGACCCAGTTACCTGCGCGGCCACGCAGCGCATCGACAGGAGAGACCCTCGTGCCGAAGTCACGTATCCGCAAGAAGGCCGACTACACGCCGCCGGCGGCGAAGCAGGCACAGGCCATCAAGCTCACCAACCGCGCGTGGGTCGCGCCCGTGATGCTGGCCATGTTCCTGATCGGCCTGGCCTGGATCGTCGTCTTCTACGTGACCGACGGCTCGCTGCCGGTCGACAGCCTGGACAACTGGAACATCGTCGTCGGTTTCGGCTTCATCGCCGCCGGCTTCGGTGTCTCCACGCAGTGGAAGTAGCTCTGCCCAGGGCTATCCGGCGAGTTATCCACAGGCCAGGGGTGCTGTCCACAATCCCCTGGGGAAAAGAAACTACGATCTGTGGATAACTCATCGGGCGTTGACGCCGGTGTGACCGGCCAACCGATCCCCATACACCTGTTCGCCCCCTGTCCGACCTGCGGAAACACATCCGAGCGACAGGGGGCGCAGCTGTGTCCGCACGCCATGCACAAGATCCGCCACAGCCTGTGGACAACGGTTCGGTATCAAGTGAGCTGAGCGGTCCTGACCAGGGCCAGCGCCACCGCCAGCACCAGGACGACGGCACAGGTGCCGTACTGCACCAGCGCCCGCTTCTCGCGCGGGGCGTGCACCATCGCGTACCCGGTCACGACACCGGCGACGAGCCCGCCGATGTGCGCCTGCCAGGCGATGTTGCTGAACCCGAAGGTGAAGAGCAGGTTGATCACCAGCAGCGCGATGACCGGGCGCATGTCGTAGTTGAGCCGGCGCATCAGCACGGCGGTCGCGCCGAAGAGCCCGAAGATCGCGCCCGAGGCGCCGAGCGAGGCCGTCTGCGGGGAGGCGAGCAGATAGGTCAGCGCGCCGCCGGCCAGCCCGGAGACGAAGTAGACCGCCAGATAGCGGACCCGGCCGAGGGCCGCTTCCAGCGGGCCGCCGATCCACCACAGGCTCAGCATGTTGAAGCCGATGTGCCAGTACTCCTCGTGCGCGAACATCGACGTCACGAAGCGGTACCACTCGCCTCCTGCGACGCCCGAGGTCGGCGCGAACGGCTTCGGCGGCCAGGCGCCGTAGAGCACCAGGTGGTCCAGGAGGGAGCGGTCGGCCTGGACGGCGATGAACACCGCGAGGTTGATCCCGATCAGGATTTTGGTGAGCAGGCGGGGGTCGGCCGTGACCGTGCCCCCGGCGACCGTGCGCGGCCGGGACGCCGCCGGCGCGTGCCCCGTGCCCGAGCCCTCGCGGACGCAGTCCGGGCACTGGAAGCCCACCGAGGCGCTGATCATGCACTCGGGGCAGATGGGCCGGTCACAGCGGGTGCAGCGCACGCCGGTCTCGCGGTCCGGGTGCCGGTAGCACACGGGCACGCTCCGGGCGGCGTCCTGCGCGCTCCCTGCGGCCTGGTCCATCAGATCCCCTTGCTTCGTCGTGTCCGTCCTCACGGTACGGTCCTGCTCCGCCCATCCTTACGGACGAGCGGCGCGTTTGGTTCCCTCAGTCCTCGCGCGTCTCCACCACCACCGTCTCCAGGACGACGTCGGTCAGCGGGCGGTCGTTGCGGCCGGTCGGCACGTTCGCGATGGCGTCGACCACCTTCTGGGAGGCCGGGTCGGTGACCTCGCCGAAGATGGTGCGCTTGCCGTTCAGCCAGGTGCTCGGGGTGACGGTGATGAAGAACTGCGAGCCGTTGGTGCCCGGCCCGGCGTTCGCCATGGCCATCAGGTACGGGGTGTCGAAGGCCAGGTCCGGCCGGCACTCGTCCTCGAAGCCGTAACCGGGCCCGCCGAGGCCGTTGCCCAGGGGATCACCGCCCTGGATCATGAACCCGCTGATCACGGAGTGGAAGACCGTGCCGTCGTAGAGCGGGTTCCTGCTCCTTACGCCGGTGCCCGGGTGGGTCCACTCGCGTTCGCCCCGGGCGAGCTCGACGAAGTTCCTGACCGTGACGGGGGCGTGGAGGGGGAGGAGCCGCACCTCGATGTCGCCGAGGGTGGTCTTCAAGGTGGCATACAGCTGCTCGGCCACGATCCGCCTTCCGTCGTCGTCCGCCGCACACCTCCGATCCTTCCACGGTCCCGCCCGCGCGTCGCCGGGCGGCCGTGACTTCCGCCGCGCGGGCGGCGCGCGCCGGTGATTCGTGGCAGTGTCGACCACGAGCCCCCCGGTGCCCCGGATCGTCGCCCCGGATCAGGCCGAAGGGGGCCGATCGGCACCCGTATGCGCGCCCGCACATGCCACAGCGGCCGCGGGCAGGCATGATCCGTAAAAGGGTGGAAAGTCGAAATACCGTACGCCACCGAGGAGGAGGAACCCGTGACCCGCATCGACAGCGTGCGCGCCGCGACCGGCTCGGCGAAGGACAGCGTGCTGCACGCCGCGGAAGTGGTGGCGCCCTACGCCGACACGGCCAAGGAGCGTGCCGCGTACTACGCGCAGGAGGCACGCGTACGGCTGGCGCCCGTGGTGTCGCAGGCCGCCGAACAGGCCCGCGTGCAGTACGACGCCCGGCTCGCCCCGCGCCTGGAGCAGGCCCGCACGCATGTACCGCCGAAGGTGGACCTGGCCGCGCAGGAAGCCGCCGTCCGCACCCGCAAGGCGGCCCAACAGGCCGCCGCCTACTCACGTCCCAAGATCGAACAGGCCGTGGCCGCGACCGCTCCGGTCCGCGACGAGGCGGCCGCGCGCGGTGCCGCCGCGCTGGCCGCGCTGCGCGGCCAGGTCTCGGCCCGGGACATCCAGAAGCTGGCCCGGCGCAACGCCCGCCGGTCCCGCACCGGCCGCGCCCTGAAGGCCGTCGTGGTGCTGACCGCCCTGGCGGGCGGCGCCTTCGCCGCCTGGAAGTGGTGGGACAAGCAGGCCAACCCGGACTGGCTGGTCGAGCCGCCCGCGGCGACGGAGGTCACCGACGAGGGGCGCATCACGTCCGTGGACGGCAGCGAGGCCCAGGCTCTGGACCCCGAGGTCCAGGCGAAGCAGGCGGAGGACGACGCCACGGGCCGCGAAGACGAGATCTGAGCGGCCGCACACATCAGCGGATTCATCAGCGGACACCAGCGGACCCTCCGGCCGTGATCGATCGGGCCGGAGGGTCCTCCCCTGCACGCGAAAATGCCCCCTGACACTGCGTTCGAGCAGATCAGGGGGCATTTCTCGGGTGGAGCCTAGGGGAGTCGAACCCCTGACATCCGCCATGCAAAGACGGCGCTCTACCAACTGAGCTAAGGCCCCGGGAAGGAGCGACCTGCCGGACGGATCACGTTCCGGCGGGCGCCGCAGACCAGAGTACCGGGTCACCCCCCGTATCCCGCAAAAAGATTGGGGGTCCCCGCGGATGACCACTCTCCGTAAGATGCTCGACGTGGTTCGCTACAGCGAACCGCGGTTTTCAGGGGAAGCGATGGGGAGACGCAATGGACGCCGCACAGCAGGAAGCCACCGCCAGAGCGCGGGAGCTGCAGCGGAACTGGTACGGGGAGCCGTTGGGGGCGCTCTTCCGTAAGCTCATCGACGATCTCGGGCTGAACCAGGCCCGGCTCGCGGCGGTCCTGGGCCTGTCCGCGCCGATGCTCTCGCAGCTGATGAGCGGCCAGCGCGCGAAGATCGGCAATCCGGCGGTGGTCCAGCGGGTGCAGCTGCTCCAGGAACTGTCGTCCCAGGTCGCGGACGGCAGCGTCAGCGCCGCCGAGGCGACCGAGCGGATGGACGAGATCAAGAAGTCGCAAGGGGGCTCCGTGCTCAGCAACACCACCCACACCACGAACAGTTCGGGTGCGCCCACGGTCAAGCGGGTGGTGCGCGAGATCCAGTCGCTGCTCCGCTCGGTGGCCGCCGCGGGTGACATCATCGACGCCGCGGACACCCTCGCCCCGAGCCATCCCGAACTCGCGGAGTTCCTCCGCGTCTACGGCGCCGGCCGCACCTCCGACGCCGTCGCGCACTACCAGTCCCACCAGAACTGACCGCGCGACCGGTCCGGGACGGGGGGTCCGGGCCGGCCGGACGCGGGGCGCGTACGGCAGGGGCGCGGTGGCGCGGGGGTTCGTCGGACCAGGGGAGGAGCGGCGGCTGCCATGGGTGAGGTCTTCGCCGGCCGGTACGAGCTGGCCGATCCGATCGGGCGCGGTGGCGTGGGCGCCGTGTGGCGTGCCTGGGACCACCGCCGCCGGCGGTACGTGGCCGCCAAGGTCCTCCAGCAGCGCGACGCCCACTCCCTGCTCCGCTTCGTCCGCGAGCAGGCGCTGCGCATCGACCACCCGCACGTCCTCGCCCCGGCGAGCTGGGCCGCCGACGACGACAAGGTGCTGTTCACCATGGACCTGGTCGGCGGCGGCTCCCTGGTGCACCTGGTCGGCGACTACGGCCCCCTGCCGCCGGCGTTCGTGTGCACGCTGCTGGACCAGTTGCTGTCCGGGCTCGCGGCCGTGCACGCCGAGGACGTGGTCCACCGGGACGTCAAGCCCGCCAACGTGCTCCTGGAGGCCACCGGTACCGGCCGGCCCCGGCTGCGGCTGTCCGACTTCGGCATCGCGATGCGGCTCGGCGAACCACGGCTGACGGAGACCAACCTGGTGGTGGGAACGCCCGGTTACCTCGCCCCCGAGCAGATGCTGGGCGCCGAACCCGACTTCCCGGCCGACCTGTTCGCCGTCGGCCTGGTCGCCCTGTACCTCCTGGAAGGCGCCAGGCCCGACGCCAAGGCGCTGGTGCGGTACTTCCTGGAACACGGAACGCCCGGCCCGCCCAAGGGAGTTCCCGAACCGCTCTGGCAGGTCGTCGCCTCCCTGGTCCAGCCCGATCCCGCGGACCGCTTCCGCACCGCCACGGGGGCGCGCAAGGCGCTCGCCGCCGCCGTCGAACTCCTTCCGGAGCCGGGCCCCGACGACGAACTCATCGAGATCTTCGACCAACTGGGCCCGCTTCCGCCCGGTTTCGGTCCCGACGGCCCCCTCCGGCGGTCCTCCGGTGTGGCGCCGGACCCGGTGCCGGGCGGGGTGGAGGAGCCGGGCGCGGCATCAGATCCGTTCGGCAGCCCAGCAATTGGGCGCGCCGGCGGTGGACCGGCCGGCCGCGGCCCGGGATCGTCGGTGCGGGTGCCTTCGACGCCCACCTACACCGGTTCCCTCTCGGACACGGGCAGCTTCCGCCTGCCGCCGCCCCAGCGGACGCCGGTCCCCCCGGTCCCAGCCCACCCGCTCCCCGTGCCGGCCCCGGCCCCGGACCCCCGTGTCGACACCGCCACCGCCGCGTACACCACCCGCGACCCGCAGGCTCCCCCGCCGTCACCGCAGGCCCCGCGAACCGCCGCCCGAGGGCGCCGGGCCCGGCGTGCCGCCCCCCGGCCCGGTCCCCCGGCCAGGGCCGCGATCCCGCTCCTGCTGCTGGCGCTCGCCTGCTATGCCGTGGGCTTCTGGGCGCTGGCCCGGGTGTGAGCCCGCCGGGCCGCCACCGTCCACCCGCCCAGGACCAGCAGCAACGCGGTGCCCGTGCCGATCCCGCCGACGGCGACCAGCCGCATCACCCGCGCGTCGGCCCCGCCCCCGGTGTTCCCGGACAGCGCGGCCCGCCGGTCCTCGTCGGTGACCGTGAAGACACCGGCCGGCATGGGCCGGCCGGCGTACGCGGGCCCCGCCTGCTGCCGTCCGCCCACCCGGACCCGCAGGGTCACCTCGAACGGGCCCTGCCCGAAGGTGCCGGCCACGTGCGCGCTGAGGTGCAGGACCAGGTAGTACGCGCCGGCGAAGCGGACGGAGGTCACCCCGGCGGGAACGGCGTACCGGTTGGTGTACTCCACCGGCGGGAGCGGTGCGAGAGCGGCGGACTTGGGGGCTCCGGTGTAGCCGAGGGAGACGTCGTCGACGTAGCCGCGGACGGGGTTGTAGAGGGAGAGGTTCAGGGCGCCGCCGACGTAGCCGTGGCCCGGGGCGCCGTCCAGGCCGGCGGAGGCGTGCAGGTGCCGGCCCCAGTCCAGCGGCACCTTGTAGAAACGGGTCTCGCCGGGGACGAGACGGGTGCGCCAGACCCCTTGTCCCACCGGGCGCGCCGTGGCGAAACCCGTGCCGCCCGAGCGGTCCCGGGGGGTGCCGGTGAGGGGTTCCGGCGTGGCGGAGTCCCAGGTCGGCGGCGCGGTGGTGGGCCCGGCGGCGGCCAGACGGGGTTCCGTGACGGGCGTGATCTCCAGGTCCCACGGCCCGGACGCGGCCGCCGTGCCGGAGCCCTCGGCGTCGAGGCGTTCGACGAGCAGGTAGTACGTCCCCCCGCCCTGGCAGAGCGCCTTGCCGGCCTCGCGCTGGGCCACGGCCGTGACCGGGCGCGGGCTGAGCCCGGCGCCGATCCGGGCGGAGGCGTAGGAGCAGGACGCGCCGTCGGCGTCCCGCAGCGAGACCCGGATGCCGTCGGTGGCGGAGACGGTGGCGTCCGCCGGTGGTACGGCGGTGACGGCGGCGTACGCGGTGTCCGCGGCGGCCAGGCGGAGGCGGTAGTAGAGCCTGCCGTCGCGGGGCAGGGAGCTGCGGTAGGTGTGGCGGGGGTCGAGTAGTCCGGCGTCCGCGGTGCTCTTCGTGCCGGCGACGGTGCGGGCGCCGGGGGCGAAAGCGTACGGCCCCGGGTGCGTGTCGGCGGCCGGCAGGGCGAGGACGGGCGCCGGCGGGGCGAGGACCGCGGACAGTGCCAGCAGCAGGCCGGTCACGGCACCCCGGGCGGCGGCCCGCCGCCGTGCCCGCGCCCGTGCCGGACACGCCGCCTGCCGCCCGGCCGCCCCGGCCCCCACCGCCGTACCGCCCCCTCGGCCCCGCACGCGCCGCACCCCCAGTAGTCGTCGGACGGCCGTGCCGGACCGGCGGACCGTGAGGCCCATCCTGCCCCGGCCGCCGCTGTGCCATCCGGGCAACGCGTACGCCCGTCCGAAACGCCCGGCACCGTCCGGCCCCGCCGTCCCGCGCGTCTACCGCACCCGCCGGGGCCCCGCAACACGGAGCAGGGGCCCGCGCGACACGGCCGGGGAACGCGAAACCCCGACCGCGCAGGCGGCCGGGGTCGGTACAGATCGGGTATCGGGACTCACGAACCCGTGGGCACGGAGTCAGTCGCCTCCGTCCACAGATCCTGCTCGGCGCGATCCGCCTGGATCTGGCGGTACACGAGGAGCCCGCCGATGGCGGCCAGTGCGACCAGGAGCAGCTTCTTCACCGCGCGACCTCGTCTTTCCTTGACGTAGGGGACCTCTGGCGCCCGACTATACACACCGACCGATATCGATCGGTGACCTGCGCCGGGGCCCGGGTCCCGCCTCGGCCGCGGCGCGAATTCCCCGCCCCCGTGCACCCGTCCGAGTGGTGTTGATCTGAACATCGACGCGCCACGGGCGTCGGTCCACCACTTCCCGGCCCACATACACATCATGAGCAAAGTACGCAAATCGCCCAACCCGAAAGTGAGGGGCCATGACCGCGCAGAACAAGGTCATGAAGCTGTGGACCGCCATCGTCACCGCCTTCCTCGCGCTGTGCACGGCGCTCGGACTCGTCTCCGCCACCACCACGACCGCCGCCGCGGCCGCACCCCGGACCGAGACCCCGAGCACCGGCACCGCGCACCGCACCATCCCGACGATCCCGGCGATGCGCCACTGGGCCTGGTCCCATGCCAAGGCCCTGCCCCCCACGATGAAGCAGCGGATCCGGGCGGAGGCCCACGGCAGGACGCCGAGCTGCCGCCACCGCCCCCTCGACGGGACACAGACGGAATCGCAGCCGCGGGTACCGGAGCAGACGGACGCCAGGTCCCACGAGCAGCACCTCTCGGACTCCCTCGACTGCTGAGCCCTCCCCACCGCTGTACCGCAACGTCTCGACCGCACGGCGACTTGCGTACGCACCAGTCGACACGAACAGACCCCCGGCCGGGTTCGGCCGGGGGTCTCGCGCTTTTCCCGGTAGGTCATCCTCGTACGGCAACGACCCGCACCCGCAGGAGAGGTGGTGAGCGCTGCCGTGAACCGGCGCGTCACCGTAGTCACCGCTGTCCACGGCCCGTCCGCCCGGTTCCTGGCGGACGCGTACGCGTCGCTGTGCGCGCAGCGGCTGCCCGCCGGCTGGGAGTGGGAGTGGGTCGTCCAGGAGGACGGCACGACGGACGCGGTCCGCCCGTACGTCCCCGACGACGCCCGCGTCAGCTTCCGCCAGGGCCGGCCCGGCGGACCCGGGGTCGCCCGGACGATCGCGCTGGCGCGCGCCGGGGGCGCCTACGTCAAGGTGCTGGACGCCGACGACCAGCTCACGCCGGGCGCGCTCGCCCGCGACCTGGCCGTACTGGAGGCGGACCACACCGTCGGCTGGACGACGTGCCGCGTCCTCGACCTGCTGCCCGACGGCTCCACGGCCGCCTTCCCCGGCGATCCCGGCGAGGGCCCGATCGAGCGCGGTACCGTCCTCGACCACTGGAAGCGGAACGACTTCCTGGCCCCGGTCCACCCGGCGGGCCTGTGCGTACGGCGGGAGCTGCTCACCGCACTGGGCGGCTGGATGGCGCTGCCCGCCTCGGAGGACACCGGTCTGCTGTTGGCGCTGGACGCGGTGAGCCGCGGCTGGTTCTGTGCGGAGCCCGGTCTGCTGTACCGCAAGTGGGAGGGGCAGGTGACGGGGCAGGCGGCCCACGTCGACCCCGCCGAGCGGGCGGCCCGCATGGCCGTGGCGGAGGCCCGGGCGCGCGCGCTCGCCACCTTCGGCTGGAACTACCCACCGGCTCCTTCCGCCGCCCGGTGAGGACGGCCGTGCCGCCCCCGGCGCCTACTCGGTGAGGACGATCGCCTGCGACGGGCACTTCTCGGCGGCCTCCAGGACCGCCTCCCGGACCCGCGGGTCCCCGGCCGTGTCCGCACCGACGGGCCGTACGACGCCGTAGCCGTCCTCGAACGCGAACACGGCCGGCGCCCGGTGCGCGCACTCGGCGGAGCCGTAGCACAGGGAGCGGTCGACGGAGACCTTCATCTGTCCTCCAGTCGGGGCGGGTGACCTCCGGGCGGTCTTCAGGGCGTCACTGCCCGGCCGCGCACCTCCCGAACCGGGCCACCGGACCGGAACGCGGCTTCGGGAACGGCGTGTGAGCCGCGACGTCCCGTCGAGCGGCCGGGTTCCCGCCCGCCCGGCACCGGTCCCTCCCCTCGTGGGGACCGGTGCCGAACGGTGCGGGGCCGTCGACCCGCGCCAAGTCGGCGGGGTGGCGCGGGTCGAAGATCGGGGACGGTTTCCGGTGCTGCGCCCGGATCGGCGCGGGTCGGCGCGGCGCGATGGGAAGTGGCCGATTTTGACCGAGAACGTTCGGTGCCATGGGCTGTCTCTCCGAGCGCTGGGCCGGTGGCCTGTCCGGACGGTGTGTGACGGGTCCGCTACCGGGTTCGGATCCTGCCACCTGTCACCCCCGTGGAGGAGGTACCGGTCTCCGGTCCGGCCCTTAACCGCAGGTCAGGCGTATAAGGTGAGTTTTCCGGTCCGGACGTCACTCGCGAGGGAGAGTAAGGGGTGGGACCTTGAGTTCCGACTCAGGGGCACGCACAGCCTTCGCCGAGCGCCTCGCGCTGCTGTACAAGGAGGCCGGAAACCCTCCCCTCAAGAGCGTCTCGGAAGCGGTCGTACGACTCCAGCGGATCGACGAACGCGGCCGGCCGGTCCGGGTGTCCGCGCAGCGGATCAGCGACTGGCGCAGGGCCAGGAACGTACCGGCCCAGTTCGCCGCCCTCGCGGCGGTCCTGCAGATCCTGATCCCGGAGGCGCGGCGGCTGCGTCCCGCTCCGGTCTCCGCCGGCCTGTACGACCTCGGCCACTGGCAGCGGCTGTGGGAGCTGGCGGTGGCCGGACCGGCCGTCGACCGGCCCGCGCCGCCCTCGCAGGAGAACCGGCGGCCACCGGCCCAGGCCCCGCCCGTCGCCGGCGGCGTGTGTCCGTACCGGGGGCTGGCCCCGTACCGGCGGGAGGACGCCCGGTGGTTCTTCGGCCGGGAACGGAGCACGAAGGCCCTCGTCGCCCAGCTCCGCGCGGCCGAGCGGTCCGGCGGACTGGTCATGCTGGTCGGCGCCTCGGGAGCCGGAAAGTCGTCCCTGCTGAACGCCGGCCTGGTCCCGGCGATCCGCGGCGGAGCCTTGGACACGGGGGCGCCCGGCGGGGCGGGGAGCGTGGGTGCCGGGGTGCATGGCGGGGCCGGGCACGCGGGCGCGGAGGCCGGCGCGGGTGCTTATGGCGGGGCCGGGCATGGGGGCGCGGAGGGTCCCGGCGAGGCCGGGAACGCGGGCGCGGGTGCTCATGGCGGGGCCGGGAACCTGGGCGCGGACACGGGGGCGAGCGGCACGGGGCCGGGAGCCGGCGGGGCATCGGTCCCTTCCCGGCACGAGACGGGCCCTCTTCGGCACGAGACGGCCCCTCCCCGGCACGAGACGGGCCCTGCCCGACAGGAGACGGTCCCCTCCCCGCGCGAGGAGGCGCCCGCACCCGCCGGGGAGGCCCCCGCCCAGCCCGCCGACCACCCCGACCGCCCCACGGGCCACCCCACCGGCCGTCCCACCGACGACTCCGCCCACCCCGTCGGCGACCCCACCGACCCGCCCGGCCCGCCCGGCCCCGTCCTCCAGTTCGTCCCGGGTGCCGATCCGCTGGGTGAGCTGGTCCGCCGTGTCCCCGAGCTCGCCGCCGTCGCCGAGGACGCCCGCAGGGCCGAGCGGGAAGCCGCGCGGAACCCGGCGCTGCCGGGCTGCGACGCCCCGCACCTCACCCGGGCCGTGCGCGAGGCGGTCGCGGCCTGGGCGGACCGCGCGACGGGCCCGGACGACCGGCCGGTCGTCATCGTGGACCAGTTCGAGGAGGCGTTCACCCTCTGCGCCGACGAGGCCGGCCGGCGCGTCTTCATCCACTTCCTGCACACCGCCTGCACCCCGCCCGCCGGCGCCGCGGGCCCCGCGCCCGTCCGGGTCGTCCTCGGCATCCGCGCCGACTTCTACGAGCAGTGCCTCGACCACCCGGAACTCGCCGACGCGCTCCAGCACCGGCACATGGTGCTCGGCCTGCTGACCGGCACCGAACTGCGCGAGGCGGTGACCGGTCCGGCCAAGGCAGTGGGTCTGGAACTGGAGCCGGGCCTCGCCGAGCTGATCGTGCGCGAGGTGAGCGCCGACGGCCCGCGCGGCGCGCACGACGCGGGTGTGCTCCCGCTGCTCTCCCACGCCCTGCTGGCCACCTGGCAGCGCCGCAAGGCCGGCCGGCTGACCCTGGCCGGCTACCGCGCGGCGGGCGGCATCCAGGGCGCCGTCGCGGCGACCGCCGAACGCGCCTGGTCCGGTCTGGACCCGGCGGCCCGCGCCGCCGCCCGGCTGCTCCTGCTGCGGCTGGTCCGGCTGGGCGAGGACACCCAGGCCACGCGCCGGCGCGGCACCCGGCGGCAGCTGGCGCAGGAGTCGTCGGACCCCGGCAAGACGGAGGAGTCGCTGGAGGCCCTGGTGCGGGCCCGGCTGGTGACGCTGGACGCGGACACCGTGGAGATCACCCACGAGGCGCTGCTGCACGCCTGGCCCCGGCTGCGGCACTGGATCGACGAGGGCCGGAGCGACCATCTGCTGCGCCAGCGGCTGGAGGAGGACGGCCGGGCCTGGGAGGACTCGGGCCGGGACAGCTCGCTGCTGTACCGGGGGTCGCGGCTGGAGCAGGCCCGCGGCTGGGCGAGGTCGGCCGGGGACACGTATCTGACCCGCAGCGCGGTGGAGTTCCTGGCCGCCTCGGTGCGGCTGCGCAAGCGCTCGGTGTGGCTGAGCCGGGCCGCGGTGGCGGCGCTGGTGGCGCTGGCCGTGCTCGCGGCCGGCACGGCGGTGATCGCCTGGAAGCAGCGCGACGACGCCGTGTTCGAGCAGGTGCTCGCCGAGGCCGACCGGGTTCAGCACACCGATCCGTCCCTGGCCGCCCAGCTCGACCTGGTCGCGCACCAGCTGCGCCCCGGCGACGAGGGCACGTACAGCCGCCTGATCTCGATCGTGAACGCGCCGCTGGCCACCCCGCTCGCCGGCCACACCGGCGCCGTCTACCTGACCTCCTTCAGCCCGGACGGCGACACGCTGGCGACGGCCAGCTACGACCGCACCATCCGGCTGTGGGACGTGACCGACCCCAACCGCCCCGCCCCGCTCGGCGCACCCCTGACCGGCCACACCAGCTGGGTCAGCAGCGCCGTCTTCAGCCCGGACGGCCGCACCCTGGCCAGCGCCGGCGACGACGGCACGATCCGGCTGTGGGACGTCTCCGACCCCGCGCACGCCCGCCCGCTGGGCACACCGCTCACCGGCCACCAGGGCACGATCTACCTCGTCGCCTTCAGTCCCGACGGGCGCACGCTGGCCACGGCCGGCGAGGACCGCACCGTGCGGCTGTGGGACGTCACCGACCCGCGCAGGCCCGGTGCCCTCGCCACCCTGCGGGGGCACGGCGCCGCGGTGCGCTGTGTGGCGTTCGCCCCGGACGGGCGGACGCTCGCGACGGGCGGCGACGACGACACGATCCGGCTGTGGGACGTCACCGCGCCCCGCCGGCCCCAGCCGGTCAGGACGCTGCGGGGGCACACGGACCTCGTGCACTCGGTGGCCTTCAGCCCCGACGGGCACACCCTGGCCAGCGGCAGCGCGGACGACACCATCCGGCTGTGGGACGTCACCGAGCCCGCCCGCGCCGCGGCGGTCGGCTCGCCGCTGACCGGCCACACCGGCCCGGTCTGGTCGGTGGCGTTCAGCCCGGACGGCGGCCGGCTCGCCGCCGCGAGCGCGGACAGCACGGCGAGCCTGTGGAACGTCAGCGACCCGGACTCCCCGTCCCAGGTCGGCGAGCCGCTCGCGGGCAGCAGCGGCGAGATGTACGCCCTGGGGTTCCGCCCGGACGGCCGGACCCTCGCCACCGGCAGCGGGGACGGCAAGGTGCGCCTGTGGTCGGTCCCGACCTCGGACATGATCGGCCGGACCGGAGCGTTCCGCCCCGACGGGCGGGTGCTGGCCACGGCCGCCCGGGACGGCAGGCTGCGGCTGTGGAACGTGACGCGGCCCGGCCGGCCCGTCCTGCTCGGCGAGCCGTTCATGCGGGCCGACGGCGACGAGCGCTCCCTGGTGTTCTCCCCCGACGGCCGCACACTCGCCGTCCTCACCGGTGTCCGGACCGTCCACCTGTGGAACGTCACCGACCCCGCCCACCCGGTCGCCGCCGGCCCGCCGCTGCGCCTGCGCACCCGCTTCATGGGCCCCGAGGCGCTGGCCTACAGCCCGGACGGCCACACCCTGGCCACCGCCTACGACGACCGCACCGTCCAGCTGTGGGACGTGGCCGACCCGGGCCGCCCGGCACCGCTCGGCAGGCCGCTCACCGGCCACCGGGGCTACATCGACAGCCTCGCCTTCAGCCCGGACGGCCGCACCCTGGCCAGCGGCAGCGCGGACAGCACGATCCGGCTGTGGGACGTGACCGACCCCGCGCACACCCGCCCCCTGGGCAGGCCCCTCACCGAGCACTCCGGCCCGGTCAACGCGCTCGCCTTCGCCCCGCGCGGCCACACCCTGGCCAGCGGCAGCGACGACGACACGGTCCGCCTCTGGAACACCGCCGATCCGGCGCGCGCCGCACCCCTGGGCAAGCCGCTCACCGGGCACACCGAGGCGGTCACGTCCCTGACGTTCGGCGCCGGCGGCTCCACCCTGGCCAGCGGCGGCAGCGACAACACGGTCCGCCTGTGGAACGTCACCGACCCCGCCTCGGCGGCTCCGATCGGCCAGTCGATGAGCCCCAACGCCAAGACGGGCAACTTCCTCATCTTCAGCCCCAAGAGCCACGTCCTCGGCGTCTCCAGCGGTGCCGACACGGTCCGGCTGTGGAGCCTGGACGCCGGCACGGCGATCCGGCACATCTGCTCGGTCACCCGGGGAGTCCTGACCCCCCGGCGCTGGCACGAGTACCTGCCGCGCCTGGGCTACGACCCCCCGTGCGGTCGATGATCGGCCAACCTGCCCCTTTCCCCCCGGACTTGGCCCCACACAACCGACAACCTTGTTACCCTTGGCCATAGCCCGATCGCTGGTGCATCCCCCGTCGCCAGCGGTCGGGCCTTTTTCTTGCGCCGGCGCCCGCACCCGCCCGCCCGCCCGTGAGCCTGCCGCAGCGTGACCACCGGTATGCGGGGCACTCGTGCGACGCCGGAGGAGGCGGTGCACATGACCGACGACGAGTTCTACAAGCGAGACCAGACCGAAGACGCGGCGCTCCCCGAGGACCGCCCCAGGGAGGGAGCACTCCCGAGCCCGTCCCGGGGCGGCAAGGGCGTCTGGGTAGTCCTGGGCATAGTGGTTCTTTTCATCATCATCTTCGCACTCATACTGGTATGAGCGACGGATGCGTTCCCCGCCCCGGACACCCACCCGAAACGAAAGACCCCCGGTCCTGCTGGACCGGGGGTCTTATCGCTGGTGGGGCTAACAGGATTTGAACCTGTGGCCTCATCCTTATCAGGTCGATCACGAGGGACCGTCGACACCGGCCAACCGGGTCTGCGTCTGGGCCGATCGTCCACTGAGGTGCGGCACGGATCGCTGCTGTTCGCGCCTGTTGGTGTCAGCTGCTGGTGTCAGTCGCCGCGCGCAGTCTTGACAAGCATTGCCGTCACTCAGCGGACGGCCCAGAACCGACCTGCCGCTTCGCCGGTACGACCAAGACCAGCGCCGCGGCGACCCCCAGCACAAGACTCAACGAGTCGGCAGTCATCACGACGGCGAAGGGCGCGTCCACCAGGTGCGGCGACTTGCCGACGATCATGCCAAGACCTATGAGCAGGGGGATCAAGTGCAAGCGCACGCCCTGGCGGGGGCTGGCTCCTTTGCGAATCTTCGCCTGCTCCCACCAGCGGCAGCCGAAACCGAGAAGAACCAGCAAGCAGCCCATCACGACGACGGACCAGTCCATGAACCTGAGCATCGGTACCCCTCGTCGGCAGGCCCCACGACATCACTGCGGCTTGTTCCCGCAGCGCGAGAGCCTGGCAGGCCGCTCATACGACAGGGAATGAATCGCTCAAGTTCTTAGCGCGATCTTTGCCCCTCCCTGCAGAAACCGATGGCAGATCCAGTACCCACCACTCTCCCCAGCTCCCATCCCGTCCGCCGTCGACCCACACGCATGTGGAGCGGGCGTGGTCCATGGCGTCCAGGTGGAGCGCGCCACTGTACGAACGACCTGGACGCCATGGACCACGTCTGCTCGGCTCTGCCTGGGTCGACGGTGGACGGGATGGGAGTCCCCACGCACGCCACTACGGGCCCGCAGTCGGGAACGGCGCCCCCTCCATCCCGGTGCCGGCCGATCCCCCGCCGGAGGCATTGCCTTGACCGCGGGCCGATCTCTGCGGTGATCGACTCATGGCCATCGGCCCTATCCACACGTGGGCGCGCGTCGGCGCAGCGCGGGCGGAGCGGGCCGAAGGCAGGAGCGTCGCCCGCGGCGGAGCCGGGAAGCGCGCCCGGCGGAGCGGAGCGCAGCCGGGGCTTGATGAGGTAGAGAAACCTGTAACAGCTCTCGTTCCGCTGGTCAGGTCGAAGATGTCGCGGCGGCTGTAAGTCGGCTCGTGTACCCGGCTTGGCACAGGCGCTCGTACGCCTCGGCCACGTCGCTGGGTACTGGCTGGCGGATCATGAATCCCTGATCCGGGTAGATCATCAGCCGTTGCAGGGCGCCGACCAGCATGTCGATCACCAAACGGGCGTCACCGATGGAGTCGACGTACTCGTCGAAGGTCATGGGCGTGGAAGCGCTGACGACATCGACCTCGGGCCAGAGCTTGCGTGCCGTGGCGTACGCGCGCCGCTCCTCGTACGGCTTGCTGATCAGCAGCACCGAGGAGACCTCCACCCCGCTCTCCTCCAACAGCTTCCGGGAGAAGCGGATGTTCTCCCCCGTGTTCCGGGCGTGCGGCTCCACCAGGATGGCCTCGCTGGGAACCCTCAGCTCCAATGCCCGCTCGCGGTAGTGGACGGCTTCGCCGCGGGGCATGCGCTCCCGGGTCGTCGGGCTGGTGGCTCCGGTGAACACGAGTAGAGGGGCCAGGCCGCGCTTGTACAGGTCCACGGCGGTGTCGGCCACTCCCAGGTCATGACTGCCGAGTCCGATGGCCACTGAGCACAGCCGGGGGGCATGGCCCATCTGGTGGTAGTCCCATACGCGCCGGGCGTCAGCCCAATCCTGCGTCGAGATCACTGCTGTCCTTCTCCGTCCCTCGCCGAGTCGGGCACCTTGAAGTCGTACTCCCACGCGAAGCGTGATGCCGCGTGTACCCCGATAGCGAACTCCACGACGGTGCCGTCCGCCGTGTACGTCGTCCGGTGCAGCTCGACCACCGGTTCGCCCGGCGGCAACTGAAGCTGCTTCACCTCGTCCGGTGTGGCGGCGCGAGCGAACAGCTGTTCCTTCATGTGGTCGATCTCGTATCCCGCGTCGTACAGCACGCGGAATCCGCCGCCTCGGCCGGCGGGGCCCGGAGTGGGGTCGACCAGTCGCGTCCCTTCCACGTGCTCGGGCCGGTAGTAGCTGGTCAGCGTGTGCGTCGGTCGGTCGCCTTCCTTGACCAGGCGGGCGCGTGCGTAGACCTCCGCGCCTTCCGGCAGCCCGTGTGCGGCTGCGACCTCCGGCGGCGCCACGACGCGGCTCACCGTCTGGGTCTGCTCGTTCCGTCGGTAGCTGCGGCCCGATGCCACGCGGTCAGCGATGAACGCGACCTCGTCGCCGTCTCGCCACTTGGCCTTGTCGTAGCGGGCGATACCCAAGCGCTTGAGAGGGACTTGCTGGCGCACGACCGTGCCGTGGCCGCGCGATGAGGTGACCAGGCCCTCGGCTTCCAGGGCCTTGTAGGCCGCGTGCACGGTGGCCTTGGAGCCTTCGCCCGACTCGACAAGCGTCCTGATGTGCGGAAGCTGCTGGCCCGGGGCGTAGTCACCCCTTCTGATCTGCTCGGCCAGCTTGTCCGCCAGCTCCCGCCACTTGGGCGCCATCTCGAACCCCTCTCGACGAGGTCTAGTGAAACATAGTCCTAGGACTGTTGACAGTCCTAGGACTGCGATATCGGGCCATGCGCGAGGAGCTGGTGACGCGGAATGTCGCTCTCCTGGTCGACATGCCCAAGGTCAGCAAGGACAGGGGCACAGCATGGAACGCTCGGGAGGCGATCACCTTCCTGCGCTCGGTGCGCGTCCACCGGCTCTACGCGGCCTGCGTCCTCGTCCTGGTCCTCGGCCTCCGCCGCAGCGAGGTTCTTGGGCTGCGCTGGCAGGACATCGACTTCGAGGCCGGCCACTTCACCCCGGTCAAGCAGGTGCAGCGTGTCAAGGGCGTGGGCCTGGTCCTCAAGGACCTCAAGACGGAGTCCTCACAGGCCGTGCTCCCGCTTCCCGGCTTCTGCGCTCGCGTCCTGGAGGAGCGCCGAGAGCTTCAGGAACTGGAACGGAAGATCGCCGGTGAGCACTGGTCGCAAGAGCCAGACCATGACCTGATCTTCTCCTCCGAGCACGGCGGCATGATCGACCCTGTGGGCTTCTTCCGTACCTTCGATCGGCTCGTCAAGCGGGCCGGCGTCCGCCGGATCACGGTCCGCCTCGCTCGGCACACCTGCGGGACCCTGCTCGCCTTCCTGAAGGTGCACCCCAAGGTCGCTCAGGCGATCCTCCGGCACAGCCAGATCAGCATGACCATGGACGTCTACACGCACGTGGTCGGCGACAGCGAGCGGGAAGCGGTCGGCATGCTCGCCGAGCTTCTGGAAGATCCACTCATCGGCTGATGTCAGCCATGGATGTCAAAGACCCCCAGCCGATACCGACTGGGGGTCTTCGTGCTGGTGGGGCTAACAGGATTTGAACCTGTGGCCTCATCCTTATCAGGGATGCGCTCTAACCAACTGAGCTATAGCCCCGCCGCGCTCTGCGGTGTGTGTCCCGCGCGCTGACTCCTGAAGATTAGCGCACGACCGCGCCAGTCCCAAAATCGGTTGTCGGGGGGCCGTCAGAACGCCGCTGGTCCGCGGGTCACTCGTCCTCCGCCAGCGTCAGCTCGATGCCGCCCACGAAGCCCGCGGAGAGGTTGTAGATGAACGCGCCGAGCGTCGCGAGCGCCGTGGCCAGGACCACGTCGATGACCGCGATGATCGCCGCGAACGTCAGGACGTGGGGGAGCGACAGGAACGCCTGGAGGTCGAAGCCGTTCGCCTCGTTCGAACCGGTCGCCTCCGAGATCGTGCCGCCGACCGTCGAGAACACGCCCATCGCGTCCATGACCATCCACAGCACCGCCGAGGCGACGACCGTACAGATGCCGAGCGCGATGGAGAGCAGGAAGCTGACCTTCATCACCGACCACGGGTCGGCCTTGGCCACCCGCAGCCGCGCCTTGCGGGTCCGGGGGGCCGTCCGCACGCCCGTACGCGGCTTGCGCGTCGCACCGGCCGGCGCCTGCGCCGGATAGGCCTGCGGCGGGTGGTAGGGCCCGTCGGCCTGCTCCTGGCGCCGCTCCCCGGGTAGCGGCGACGCCGGCCGCGCCTCACCGGACGCGGCCGGGCCTCGGGTGTCCGTCACAGTTCCCCCCTGGGATCCAGACGTACGGGAAGAGTCCGTCTCGGACACCTTCACCGGCTTCAGGTTCGTCGTCTGCGGGTCGTGCGCACCACCGGCGGGCGCACTGCCCGCCGGCAGTCCGCTCGCGGCGGAGCCACGGCCGCCGCCGTCCGTTTCCGTACCCGTGGAGGTACCGGCCGATCCGGCGCCCGTGGCTCCGCTCACGCTGACTCACTCCTCGTGCTACTCGGCCGAGGGTGCCTCACCCTCGTCCGTGCCGGTGGTCGCGGCACCCTCGGCGGTCTCGTCCACGGCCACGTCGCCGTCGACTTCCTCCGCCTCGCGCCCCGCTTCGGCGTTACGTGCGATACCTACGACGGCATCGCGCTTGCCCAGATTGATCAGTTGGACGCCCATGGTGTCACGGCCCGTCTCCCTGACCTCGCTGACTCGCGTGCGAATCACACCGCCGGACAGGGTGATCGCGAGGATTTCGTCGTTCTCCTCGACGATCAGCGCGCCGACGAGCGACCCGCGGTCCTCCACGATCTTGGCGGCCTTGATGCCGAGGCCGCCGCGGCCCTGGACGCGGTACTCGTCGACGGCGGTCCGCTTCGCGTACCCACCGTCGGTGGCAGTGAACACGAACGTACCGGGTCGCACCACATTCATCGAGAGGAGCTCGTCGCCTGCCCGGAAGCTCATTCCCTTGACGCCGGAGGTGGCGCGGCCCATCGGACGCAGCGAATCGTCGGAGGCGGTGAACCGGATCGACTGCGCCTTCTTGCTGATCAGCAGCAGGTCGTCGTCCGCCGAGACCAGCTCGGCGCCGATCAGCTCGTCGTCCGAACCGTCCTCGCGTTCCCGCAGGTTGATGGCGATGACACCACCGGAGCGAGGCGAATCGTAATCCTTCAGTGGCGTCTTCTTGACCAAGCCGGACTTGGTGGCGAGCACCAGGTAGGGCGCCGCCTCGTAGTCACGGATGGCCAGGATCTCCGCGATCGCCTCGTCCGGCTGGAAGGCGAGCAGGTTCGCCACGTGCTGGCCGCGGGCGTCCCGGCCGGCCTCGGGCAGCTCGTACGCCTTCGCCCGGTAGACCCGGCCCTTGTTGGTGAAGAACAGCAGCCAGTGGTGCGTGGTGGAGACGAAGAAGTGGTCGACGATGTCGTCTTCCTTCAGCTTCGCGCCGCGCACGCCCTTGCCGCCGCGCTTCTGCGCCCGGTAGTCGTCCGTCTTCGTCCGCTTGACGTAGCCGCCGCGCGTGACGGTGACGACGATGTCCTCCTCGGCGATCAGGTCCTCGATGGACATGTCGCCCTCGTACGGGATCAGCTTGGTCTGCCGGTCGTCGCCGTACTTCTCGACGATCGCGGCCAGCTCCTCGCTGACGATCCCGCGCTGGCGCACCGGCGAGGCGAGGATCTGGTTGTACTCGTTGATCTTCGCCTGGAGTTCGTCGTGCTCCTGGACGATCTTCTGCCGCTCCAGGGCCGCCAGCCGGCGCAGCTGCATCTCCAGGATCGCGTTCGCCTGGATCTCGTCGATCTCCAGCAGGCCCATCAGGCCGCTGCGCGCGACGTCGACGGTGTCACTGCGCCGGATCAGCGCGATGACCTCGTCGATGGCGTCCAGGGCCTTGAGCAGACCGCGCAGGATGTGCGCGCGCTCCTCGGCCTTGCGCAGCCGGAACCGGGTGCGGCGGACGATGACCTCGATCTGGTGCGTCACCCAGTGGCGGATGAACGCGTCCAGCGACAGGGTGCGCGGCACGCCGTCGACCAGCGCCAGCATGTTGGCGCCGAAGTTCGTCTGCAGGTCCGTGTGCTTGTACAGGTTGTTCAGCACGACCTTGGCGACCGCGTCCCGCTTCAGGACGATCACCAGGCGCTGGCCCGTACGGGACGACGTCTCGTCGCGGACGTCCGCGATGCCGCCGATCTTGCCGTCCTTCACCAGGTCGGCGATCTTCTGCGCCAGGTTGTCCGGGTTCACCTGGTACGGCAGCTCGGTCACCACCAGGCACTGCCGGCCCTGGATCTCCTCGACCTCGACCACCGCGCGCATCGTGATGGAGCCGCGGCCGGTGCGGTACGCCTCCTCGATGCCCTTGCGGCCCACCACCAGGGCGCCGGTCGGGAAGTCGGGGCCCTTGATGCGCTCCATGAGCGCGTCCAGCAGCTCCTCGTGCGAGGCGTCCGGGTTCTCCAGGTACCACTGGGCGCCGGCCGCGACCTCGCGCAGGTTGTGCGGCGGGATGTTGGTCGCCATGCCGACCGCGATACCGGCCGAGCCGTTGATCAGCAGGTTCGGGAAGCGGGCCGGCAGGACGGTCGGCTCCTGGGAGCGGCCGTCGTAGTTGTCCGTGAAGTCGACGGTCTCCTCGTCGATGTCCCGGACCATCTCCATCGACAGCGGCGCCATCTTGCACTCGGTGTAGCGCATGGCCGCCGCCGGGTCGTTGCCCGGCGAGCCGAAGTTGCCGTTGGAGTCCACCAGCGGCATCCGCATCGACCACGGCTGGGCGAGGCGCACCAGGGCGTCGTAGATGGAGGAGTCGCCGTGCGGGTGGTAGTTGCCCATGACGTCGCCGACGACACGGGCGCACTTGTAGAAGCCGCGCTCGGGGCGGTAGCCGCCGTCGTACATCGCGTACAGCACGCGGCGGTGGACGGGCTTGAGGCCGTCCCGGACGTCGGGCAGCGCACGGGACACGATGACGGACATCGCGTAGTCCAGGTACGAGCGCTGCATCTCCGTCTCGAGCCCGACGGGCTCGACACGCATCACGAGTTCGCCGCCCTCTTCGGGGGTGACGGGAGTGTTCTCGTCGGCCATTGCTGGTGAGGATCCTTCCTGGTGCGGTCAGCTGAGACCGACTCAGATGTCGAGGAAGCGGACGTCCTTGGCGTTGCGCTGGATGAACTGGCGACGGGCCTCGACGTCCTCGCCCATGAGGACCGAGAACAGGTCGTCGGCCTGGGCGGCGTCGTCCAGGGTGACCTGGCCGAGGACCCGGTGCTCCTGGTCCATGGTGGTCACGCGCAGCTCCTCGGCGTTCATCTCGCCGAGGCCCTTGAAGCGCTGGATCGAGTCCTCGCGCACGCGCTTGCCACGCTGGCGGCCCATCTCGATCAGCGCGTCGCGCTCACGGTCCGAGTAGGCGTACTCCACGTCGTCCCGGCCCCACTTGATCTTGTAGAGCGGGGGACGGGACAGGTACACGTGCCCGGCCTCCACCAGCGGCCGCATGAAGCGGAACAGGAAGGTCAGCAGCAGGGTGCTGATGTGCTGGCCGTCGACGTCGGCGTCCGCCATCAGGATGATCTTGTGGTAGCGCAGCTTCTCGATGTCGAAGTCCTCGTGCACACCCGTGCCGAAGGCCGAGATCAGCGCCTGGATCTCCTGGTTCTGCAGGATCTTGTCGATCCGCGCCTTCTCCACGTTCAGGATCTTGCCGCGGATCGGGAGGATCGCCTGGTACTGCGGGTTCCGGCCGGACTTGGCCGAGCCGCCGGCGGAGTCACCCTCGACGATGAAGATCTCGCACTTGGCCGGGTCGTTGGACTGGCAGTCGGCCAGCTTGCCCGGCAGCGACGCCGACTCCAGCAGCCCCTTGCGGCGGGTCAGGTCGCGGGCCTTGCGGGCCGCCACGCGCGCGGTGGCCGCCTGGATGCCCTTGCGGATGATGTCCGCCGCCTCGACCGGGTTGCGGTCCAGCCAGTCGTTGAGGTGCTCGTAGACCGCCTTCTGCACGAAGGTCTTCGCCTCCGTGTTGCCCAGCTTGGTCTTCGTCTGGCCCTCGAACTGCGGCTCGCTCAGCTTGACCGAGATGATCGCGGTCAGACCCTCGCGGATGTCGTCGCCGGTGAGGTTGTCGTCCTTCTCGCGCAGCAGCTTCTTGTCGCGCGCGTACTTGTTGATCAGGCTGGTGAGGGCCGCGCGGAAGCCCTCCTCGTGCGTGCCGCCCTCGTGGGTGTGGATGATGTTCGCGAAGGAGTACACGCCCTCGGTGTAGCCGCTGTTCCACTGCATGGCGACCTCGAGGGACAGGCTCTTGTCCCTGTCCTCGGCCTCCAGCGAGACGACCGTCGGGTGCACCGCGTCCCCCTTGCGGGAGTTGAGGTACTTCACGAAGTCGACGATGCCGCCCTCGTAGTGGTACGTGACGGTCTTGACCTCCGCCTTCTCGTCCGCACCCGCCTCGTCCGCGCCGCTGGTGGCCTTCGCCGACTCACGCTCGTCGGTGAGCCGGATCGTCAGGCCCTTGTTGAGGAACGCCATCTCCTGGAAACGCCGGGACAGCGTCTCGAAGGAGTACTCGGTGGTCTCGAAGATCTCCGGGTCGGCCCAGAAGGTGACCGACGTCCCGGTCTCCTCCGTCGCCTCGTGCTTGACCAGCGGCGCCGTCGGGACGCCCATCTTGTAGTCCTGCGTCCAGCGGTGGCCGTCCGTCCTGACCTCGACGGCCACCTTGGTGGACAGCGCGTTCACGACGGACACACCCACACCGTGCAGACCGCCGGAGACGGCGTACCCGCCGCCGCCGAACTTGCCGCCCGCGTGCAGCACGGTCAGTACGACCTCGAGGGCCGGCTTGCCCTCGGAGGGCACGATGCCCACCGGGATGCCACGGCCGTTGTCGACGACGCGCACGCCGCCGTCGGCGAGGATCGTCACGTCGATGGTGTCCGCGTAACCGGCCAGCGCCTCGTCGACCGAGTTGTCGACGAC
The DNA here is from genome assembly GCF_040704085.1 of Streptomyces sp. NPDC047841. Lineage (NCBI taxonomy): Bacteria > Bacillati > Actinomycetota > Actinomycetes > Kitasatosporales > Streptomycetaceae > Streptomyces > Streptomyces sp. NPDC047841. The sequence goes on along the minus strand of NZ_JBEYRP010000015.1, from coordinate 235,597 downwards.
CTCGTACACGAGGTGGTGCAGTCCGCGCTCGCCCGTGGAGCCGATGTACATGCCGGGCCGCTTGCGGACCGCGTCAAGCCCTTCGAGCACGGTGATAGCGCTGGCGTCGTAGGACGCGGAGGCCGCGGCGGACTCCGTGGCCTCGGCGTTCACGCCGGCGTCGGTGGACGGGATGTTCTCGTTGGGGTTGCCGGAATCGGCCACGAAGCGCCCTTTCTGGCACAGCACGAGCCGGGCTCGTCGGCAGGTTGCCGGAGCGGCTGCGGCATGTTGCGTTGGTAAGCCTTGATCAGCGTTGCTCAGCTTTTCCCGGGCGGTCCCCACGTTGGGGCGGGATTGTCTTCCAGTCTACCGGTAGCACTGACATCGCTGGGGGTTTGCGGGCACCTGGGCTCCCATGTGCCGCCCTCAACCGGTCTCCGCCGGGTACCGATATACGGAAGGGGGCTCCAAGGGGCTCACAGCGGCACTCAGCGCTTCGAGCCGTCAACCCGTGGCTACTGGCGGGTCAGATGGCGATCCGAGGCCTGCCGACGGGGGCTGCGGGGCACCCCACAGCGGTGATCCACACCTGTGGACGGGGTGCGACGGCACGCCGGGCCGGGCGCCCGACGTGAGGTACATCACCCGTAGGTGTCGCCGGGTCCGGTGCTCCCCGGAGCCCGCAGCGGGCCGTAGCGACGGGCCTGGCCGCCCGGATTGAGCACCTTGATCATCCGGACGCTGCCGTGCCCGAGGTCCTCGTTGATCCGCGCCACCAGGGCGGGGGCGAGCACCCGCAGCTGGGTCGCCCAGGCCGTCGAGTCGCACTGGACGGTCAGCACCCGCTCGTCCTCGTCGTACCGCTGCGGCACACAGTGCCGGGCCAGGTCCTCGCCGACGATCTGCGGCCAGCGGCCCATCACCCCGCCCACCGCGGCCGGCTTCTCCCAGCCGCGCTCGGTGATCAGCCGGTTGATCGCCGCGCCCAGCGCCATGGGATCGCGTCCGTCGGCGCGCGCGCCGGAGCGCAGACCGCCGCCCCGCCGCGCCTGCTTCTTCTGCCGCGCCGCGTCCCCCCGCGCGCGTGCCTGCTCCTTCGCCGCGCGCAACGCCACGCGCGCGAGGTCGACGCCGGACGGCTCGTCACCGCCCGGCGCGGCCGTCTTCCGGCGATCGGGGGTGGCCGGCCCGTCGGTGCTCATACGCGCTCCACCGCCCCGCCGGCCACCGTGTACCGCGCGCCGGCCAGCACATGGGGTACGTCGTCGTCCACGGCGGCGGTGACCAGCACCTGCTCGCCCGGCGCGACCAGCTCCGCCAGCCGCTCCCGGCGGCGCGCGTCCAGCTCGGCGAAGACGTCGTCCAGGATCAGCACCGGCTCGTTGCCCTCGGCGCGCAGCAGGTCGTAGGAGGCCAGCCGCAGCGCGAGGGCGTAGGACCAGGACTCGCCGTGCGAGGCGTAGCCCTTGGCCGGCAGCTGACCGAGTTTGAGGAGCAGGTCGTCGCGGTGCGGCCCCACCAGGGTCACGCCCCGCTCGATCTCCTGCTTGCGCGCCTCCGCGAGGGCCTCCGTCAGCTGGGCGTAGAGGTCCTCGCGCGTGTGCGCCTCGCCCGGCGCCGACGGCTTGTACTCCAGCGCCACCGGACCGCCCCCGGGAGCGAGCTGCTCGTACGCCTTGTCGGCGAGCGGCCGCAGCGCGGCGATGAGATCCATCCGCTGGGCGAGCAGCTCCGCGCCCGCGCGCGCGAGATGCTGGTCCCACACGTCGAGCGTGGAAAGGTCCATGGACCGCCCACCGTGCCGGCGGGCCAGCGCGGCCGTCTTCAGCAGCGTGTTGCGCTGCTTGAGCACCCGCTCGTAGTCCGAGCGCACACCCGCCATCCGCGGGGACCGCGCGGTGATCAGCTCGTCCAGGAACCGCCGCCGCTCACCCGGGTCGCCCTTGACCAGCGCGAGGTCCTCGGGCGCGAACAGCACGGTCCGTACGATCCCCAGCACGTCCCGCGGCCTGACCTGCGAGGAGCGGTTGATCCGGGCGCGGTTGGCCCTGCCCGGGTTCAGCTCCAGCTCGATGAGCTGCTGCCGGTCGCCCTGCCGGACCTGCGCCCGCACGACCGCCCGCTCGGCGCCCATGCGGACCAGCGGGGCGTCGGAGGCCACCCGGTGGCTGCCGAGGGTCGCCAGGTAGCCGACCGCCTCCACGAGGTTGGTCTTGCCCTGTCCGTTGGGGCCGACGAAGGCGGTGACGCCCGGGTCGAGCGGGACCTCGGCCCGGGCGTACGAGCGGAAGTCGGCGAGCGACAGATGCGTGACGTGCATGGCGGGACCGCCGACCTCCCTCAGGCTTGTGGATCGCGGAACGACCCTCTTGTGGATCGCGGGGCGACCCTGTGGATTACTTCTTCTCCACCGCGTGGCCGCCGAACTGGTTGCGCAGCGCGGCGATCATCTTCATCTGCGGCGAGTCCTCCTGGCGGGAGGCGAACCGCGCGAACAGCGACGCGGTGATCGCCGGAAGCGGCACCGCGTTGTCGATCGCGGCCTCCACCGTCCAGCGTCCCTCACCCGAGTCCTGCGCGTACCCGCGCAGACCCTCCAGGTGCTCGTCCTCGTCGAGGGCGTTCACCGCGAGGTCCAGCAGCCAGGAGCGGATGACCGTGCCCTCCTGCCAGGAGCGGAAGACCTCACGGACGTCCGTGACGGAGTCGACCTTCTCCAGCAGCTCCCAGCCCTCGGCGTAGGCCTGCATCATGGCGTACTCGATGCCGTTGTGGACCATCTTCGCGAAGTGGCCCGCGCCGACCTTGCCCGCGTGCACCGAACCGAAGTCGCCCTCCGGCTTCAGCGCGTCGAAGACCGGCTGCACCTTGGCGACGTTCTCGGCGTCGCCGCCGTACATCAGCGCGTACCCGTTCTCCAGGCCCCAGACGCCGCCGGAGACACCGCAGTCGACGAAGCCTATGCCCTTGGCGGCCAGCTCCTCGGCGTGCCTCTCGTCGTCCGTCCAGCGGGAGTTGCCGCCGTCCACGACCACGTCGCCGGGCTCCAGCAGCTCGGCCAGCTGGTCGATGGTCGACTGGGTGGGCTCGCCGGCCGGGACCATCACCCAGACCACGCGCGGGCCCTTGAGCTTGCCCACAAGCTCTTCCAGGCTGTGGACATCCGCGAGGTCCGCGTTGCGGTCGTATCCGAGGACGGTGTGGCCCGCGCGGCGGATCCGCTCGCGCATGTTGCCGCCCATCTTGCCGAGGCCGACGAGACCGAGCTCCATCAGTTGTGTCCTTAGGTCGCTGTGTGGCGTGAGAGGCACCGAAGTGCCGAGCCGAGCCTAAACCCGGACGCTCATGCACAGCTGTGGGCATAGCCGCTCACCTGCGGGAACAGCCCCGTCCACGGACTCGTGCCGCCCTGGCCGCGCGGCCGGCGCCCCCGCCTGGGCCGACCGCGGTGCCGGGCGCCTCATGCGGCACCCGGCACCGTGCACAGCTGTGGACAACGATCAGCCGCTGAGCCGCACCGGCATGATCAGGTACTTGTAGGCCTCGTCGGCCTCCGCGTCCACCGCCGGCTTGCCGCTCAGCAGCGCCGGCTTCGTGGACGTGGTGAACGACAACTGCGCCACCGGCGAGTCGATCGCGCTCAGACCGTCCAGCAGGAACGTCGGGTTGAACGCGATGGAGATGTCATCGCCGTCCAGCTGGGCGTCCACCCTTTCCACAGCCTGTGCGTCGTCGCTCGACCCGGCCTCCAGGATCAGCACGCCCTGCTCGAAGCTCAGCCGCACCGGGGTGTTCCGCTCGGCGACCAGCGCCACGCGCTTGACGGCCTCCACGAAGGGCGCGGTCTCGATCACGGCGATGGAGTTGAACTCGGTCGGGAACAGCGTGCGGTACTTCGGCAGGTCGCCCTCGAGCAGGCGCGTGGTCGTCCGCCGCCCGGCGCCCTCGAAACCGATCAGGCCCTCACCGGCACCGGACCCGGACAGCGCCAGCGTGACGCTGTCCCCGGCGCCCAGCGACTTCGCGGTGTCCAGCAGCGTCTTCGCCGGGACCAGGGCGACCGCGGACGCGTCCGGGTTCTCCGGCTTCCACAGGAACTCGCGGACCGCGAAGCGGTAGCGGTCGGTGGAGGCCAGGGTGACCATGTCGCCCTCGATCTCGATGCGCACACCGGTGAGCACCGGCAGCGTGTCGTCCCGGCCGGCCGCGATGGCCACCTGGGAGACCGCCGCGGCGAAGACCTCGCCGGGGACGGTGCCGGTCGCGTTCGGCATCTGCGGCAGCGCCGGGTACTCCTCCACAGGCAGGGTGTGGAGGGTGAACCGGGAGGAGCCGCACGTCACCGTGGCTCGTACACCGTCTGTGGAAATCTCCACCGGCCGGTTGGGGAGGGCGCGGGAGATGTCGGCGAGCAGCCGGCCGGAGACGAGGACGGTGCCCTCCTCCTCGACCTCCGCCTCGACGTTCACCCGCGCGGAGACCTCGTAGTCGAAGCTGGACAGGCTGAGCTTGCCGTCCTCCGCCTTCAGCAGCAGGCCGGCGAGGACAGGCGCCGGCGGACGGGCCGGGAGGCTGCGTGCGGCCCACGCCACTGCCTCCGCGAGTACGTCGCGTTCCACCCGGATCTTCACCGTAAGCCGCCTCCTGATGCTGCCGTTGCTGCTGAGTCCTCCGACTCGGTGTCACCGCCCTCTGCGACGGGAAGGACACCGGAACCAGTCTGACGCACGGCACTGACAGTAGGTGCCCGTTGGGGTCAAGTCCGACCGAGGGGCAGCCGGGCGCGAGACGGCGAGTTGTGCACAGGCCCCGCTTCGAAACGATTGCCGAGCTCTCTCTAGTCGGGAGTAGTAGTAGGGCCTGTGGATACCGTGGATAACCACGTTTGCCCAGCTCAGCGCGGATATTTTGTCCACCGGCCCTGTGGGTGGAGGCAGTGGACAACCGGGGCTGTCTGTGGAGAACGGAAAGTTCTGCACACGCCGCCCACAGGCTGAGGGCAGTTCTCCCCAGCTGTGTCCCCAGGAATACCCAGGTTTCCCACACCCCAATCCGGCACCTTCCTGTGACGGCTTTCACTCGACGCGGTGAGCGGGTGCGCCGGGTTGCCGAACAGTGGACAGCGCTGTGGAGAAGCTGGGGATCGCTGGGGACAACTGCCCCCAGCCTGTGGGCCGCCGGTGGACAACTCCGTTCACAGGCTGTGGATCCCGGAGTTGTCCACAGTCTGTGGAGATCGTTCGTCCACGATTCCACAGGCCTCTGAGCTGGGCGGAAGCCGGGGCCGAGGCTTCCCTGTGGACACGGTTCGGGACAACTTCACAGTCCCCAGGATGTGGACGGAAGAAAGTCACCGAATCTGTGGAGAGTGGCCGTAACCAGGCAAGTAATCGAACACCGGGTGGCGGGCGGGGCCACCACGGGAGCCGTGCCGCCGGCGGCTGACGGGCCGTCCCGGCCGCCTGCGGGGACGCGAAAGGCGCCCCCGGGAGCTTTCGTCCCGAAGGCGCCTCGGTGCGGCCGTACGCCCGGCGCCGGCCGCGGGTCAGCCGTTCTTGATGCGGTTGGTCAGCTCGGTCACCTGGTTGTAGATCGACCGCCGCTCGGCCATCAGCGCCCGGATCTTGCGATCGGCGTGCATGACGGTCGTGTGGTCCCGCCCGCCGAACTGCGCCCCGATCTTCGGCAGCGACAGGTCCGTCAGCTCCCGGCACAGGTACATCGCGATCTGCCGCGCGGTGACCAGCTGACGGCCGCGCGAGCTGCCGCACAGGTCCTCGACCGTGAGCCCGAAGTAGTCCGCGGTCGCCGCCATGATGGCCGTCGCGGTGATCTCCGGCGTCGAGTCCTCGCCCCCGGGGATCAGATCCTTCAGGACGATCTCCGTCAGGCCCAGGTCCACCGGCTGCCGGTTGAGCGAGGCGAACGCCGTCACCCGGATCAGCGCGCCCTCCAGCTCACGGATGTTCCGCGAGATCCGGGAGGCGATGAACTCCAGCACCTCCGGCGGTGCGTTGAGGTGCTCCTGCACCGCCTTCTTCCGCAGGATCGCGATGCGCGTCTCCAGCTCGGGCGGCTGGACGTCGGTGATCAGGCCCCACTCGAAGCGGTTGCGCAGCCGGTCCTCCAGCGTGACCAGCTGCTTGGGCGGCCGGTCGCTGGAGAGCACGATCTGCTTGTTCGCGTTGTGGAGCGTGTTGAAGGTGTGGAAGAACTCCTCCTGCGTCGACTCCTTGTCCGCGAGGAACTGGATGTCGTCGACGAGCAGGATGTCCATCTCCCGGTAGCGCTTGCGGAAGCTGTCGCCCTTGCCGTCGCGGATGGAGTTGATGAACTCGTTGGTGAACTCCTCCGAGCTGACGTACCGCACGCGCGTGCCCGGGTAGAGGCTGCGCGCGTAGTGCCCGATGGCGTGCAGCAGGTGCGTCTTGCCGAGCCCCGACTCCCCGTAGATGAACAGGGGGTTGTAGGCCTTCGCCGGAGCCTCGGCGACCGCGACCGCCGCCGCGTGCGCGAACCGGTTGGAAGCGCCGATCACGAACGTGTCGAACAGGTACTTCGGGTTCAGCCGCGCGGTCGGCTCACCGGGGCCGCTCGCCGGCGCGGGCTGCGCGGCCGGCGGTCCTGCGGGGCCCGCCTGGGGCATGTCCGGGCGGCCGGGACCACCGCGGTGCACCGGCGGCTCGGGCAGCTCGCGGCGGACCGGTTCGCGCTGGTCGTACTCGGACCGGGACGGGTCGTAGTCCCCGCGCGGGGCGTCGTAGTCCGGGCGGGACGGTTCGTACTGCGCGCGCGGGCCGTCGTAGTCGCCGCGCTTCTGTTCGTACGGCGACCGGTCCCTGCCCTGCGGGCGGTAGTCCTGGGACGGCGAGCCGTACGCGTCGCCGCCGGAGCCGTAGCCGTCCTGGGACGACGGCGAGGCGTACGGATCACGCTCGGGGAAGCCGAGCCGGGGCTGCTGCCAGCCGTACTCGTCCTGCCCGGAGCGCGGCCAGGCGCCGGGCTCGGGGCGCTGGTACTCGGACGGGTAGGCCGGGCGGGCGGTGGGGAGCTGGTCCGGGCGGCCGGGCGGCAACTGCTCGGCGCGCGGGTCGCCGACCGGGCGGTCGCCGCGGTGGCGGCCGTAGCCCTCGTAGGACCCCGCGGGGAGTTCCGGCTCCTCGTAGCGCGGCTTCTGCGTCTGCGACGCGGGGGGCGCCGCGGGCGTCGGCGGCTCGCCGGCCGAGTCGTCCACGGTGATCGCGATCCGGATGGGGCGGCCGCACTCCCGGCTCAGCGTCTCGCTGACGATCGGTGCCAGGCGGCCTTCCAGCACACCCTTCGCGAACTCGTTCGGTACGGCCAGCAGGGCCGTGTCCGCGACCAGCGCGAGCGGCTGGCAGCGCCGGATCCAGTGCTCGTCCTTCGCCTCCACACCCTGTCCGCGGCCCTCTCCGAGGAGCTGCTCCAGTACTCGTGGCCACACTGCGGCAAGATCGGCAGGTACGTCAGCCACAGGGCACGCTCTCTCACAGGTCCCACGAACGTGTGGTTCGCGGACGGGTCGGGATGGAATCCGGGTGGTGGGCGGGGGCGATCCCGCTCGGGTGGGGACAAAGGAACGAATCGGAGTCCAGCCACGGTAGTCAGCGCGGCGGGTACGGTTCAAGTTGTTGTCCCCAGCCTGTGGACAGTGTCCCCCGGCGCCCCTCGGTTTGACCGGATGGCGCAGCCGCGCGTACCGTAACCAGGTCGAGTTGTCGATGGCTGCTGCCGCCTGCCTCCGATGGGCACAGATCACGTCAGGTGATCGGGAAGCGGTGCACTCGGGCGTGACGCGAGCTACTCGTGGGCGCACGGTGACAGCCAGGACGGCACCCCGCCACTACCGATTCTTTTCTGGAGCCCCCGAGTGAGCAAGCGCACCTTCCAGCCGAACAACCGTCGTCGCGCGAAGACCCACGGCTTCCGGCTGCGTATGCGCACCCGTGCCGGCCGCGCGATCCTCGCGTCCCGCCGTAGCAAGGGTCGCGCCCGCCTGTCCGCCTGATCCCGATCAGGTCATGACGTCGTGCTGCCCACCGAGAACCGGCTGAGGCGGCGCGAGGACTTCGCGACCGCGGTACGACGAGGTCGTCGGGCCGGACGCCCGACCCTCGTCGTCCACCTTCGAAGCGGTGCAACGGACCCGCACGCGCCTGGGGAGAGCGCTCCCCCGACGCGTGCGGGTTTCGTCGTGAGCAAGGCCGTGGGTGGTGCGGTCGTGCGCAACACAGTGAAGCGCAGACTGCGTCATCTGATGCGTGACCGAGTCGCCCTGTTCCCCCCCGGTAGCCTGGTAGTCGTACGAGCGCTGCCCGGAGCGGGCGACGCAGACCACGCACAGCTGGCCCGAGACCTGGATGCCGCCCTTCAGCGGCTGCTGGGAGGGGGCGCGCGATGAAGTACCCGCTGCTGGCTCTGATCAAGCTGTACCAGTGGACGATCAGTCCATTGCTGGGGCCGGTGTGCAAGTACTACCCGTCGTGCTCCCACTACGGCTACACGGCCATCGACCGGCACGGTGCGATCAAGGGAACGGCACTCACCGCCTGGCGCATCCTCCGGTGCAATCCGTGGTCGCTGGGCGGTGTGGACCATGTTCCGCCGCGTAAGCGCCCGCGGTGGCACGAAATGCTGCGCAATGCGTGGCGCGCACGCAGGGGCGGGTCCTCCGCCGCCGAACCGGCCACCGAAGCGAAGCTCGAGAAGCCTGCTTCCGAGCTTCCTCCGAGCCCGGCCGCAGAGACTTCGTCCCATGCCCAAGGAGCATGATTAGTGGACACGATTGCCAGCCTCTTCAGTTTCATCACCTGGCCCGTCTCCTGGGTCATCGTCCAGTTCCACAAGGTGTACGGGGCGCTCTTCGGCCCTGACACCGGATGGGCCTGGGGCCTGTCCATCGTGTCCCTGGTGATCCTGATCCGCATCTGCCTGATCCCGCTCTTCGTGAAGCAGATCAAGTCGACGCGCGCGATGCAGACGCTCCAGCCGGAGATGAAGAAGATCCAGGAGCGCTACAAGAACGACCGGCAGCGTCAGTCCGAAGAGATGATGAAGCTGTACAAGGAGACGGGCACCAACCCGCTCTCCTCGTGCCTTCCCATCCTGGCGCAGTCCCCGTTCTTCTTCGCCCTGTACCACGTGCTCAACGGCATCGCGACGGGCAAGACCATCGGTGTCATCAACGAGCCGCTGCTCGCCAGCGCCCGTCACGCGCACATCTTCGGCGCTCCGCTGGCCGCCAAGTTCTTCAGCAGCGAGAGCCAGATCAGCGCTCTCGGCGCCTCGCTGACCGACGTCCGTGTCGTCACCGCGATCATGATCGTGCTGATGTCGGCGTCGCAGTTCTACACGCAGCGCCAGCTGATGACGAAGAACGTCGACACCACGGTGAAGACGCCGTTCATGCAGCAGCAGAAGATGCTGATGTACGTCTTCCCGGTCATGTTCGCCGTCTTCGGTGTGAACTTCCCGGTCGGTGTCCTCGTCTACTGGCTGACCACCAACGTGTGGACCATGGGCCAGCAGATGTACGTCATCCACAACAACCCGACCCCGGGCTCCAAGGCCCAGGCCGCCTACCTGGAGCGCCTGTCCAAGCACATCACGCAGCACGGCAAGATCCGCCGGCGCAGCGAGAAGGTCATCATCAAGGCGATCGTCGCCAAGGGCCGTGACCGGAACGAGTTCGAGCGCAAGTTCATCAACGCGCTGAACAAGGCGGGCCTCGCCGCCCAGGCCGACGGCACCGTGACGCAGGGCACGGTCCAGGCCGCGGCGCAGACCGAGGAAGGCGCGGACACCGGCACCGCCACGGCTGCCGCCGCCCGGCGCCAGCAGCCCAAGCGTCAGACCAAGGCCCAGCGCCAGTCCGGGCCCAAGCAGGCGGGTGAGCCCACCTCGCTGGAGAAGTCCGACGAGCCGCAGGACGCCAAGCCCGCCGCTGCCAAGCAGCCCCAGAAGCCCGGCTCCGGCACCCGCAGCAAGGCCCAGTCCGGCCAGCGCAAGGGTGGCCCGCAGCGGCCCAAGTCCCCGTCCAAGAAGTAAGAAGGAGCCCATCCCGTGACGGAAGGCACCACCTCCGCCGCTGCCGAGGGTGCAGACACCCTCACCCGCCTGGAGCAGGAGGGTGAGATCGCGGCGGACTACCTGGAGGGTCTGCTGGACATCGCCGACCTCGACGGCGACATCGACATGGACGTCGAGGCCGACCGCGCCTCCGTGTCGATCATCAGCGACACCGGCAGCCGCGACCTGCAGAAGCTGGTCGGCCGGGACGGCGAGGTGCTGGAGGCGCTGCAGGAGCTGACGCGCCTGGCGGTGCACCGGGAGACCGGCGACCGCAGCCGGCTGATGCTGGACATCGCGGGGTACCGGGCCAACAAGCGGTCCGAGCTGTCCGAGCTGGGTGCCAAGGCCGCCGCCGAGGCCAAGAGCAGCGGCGAGCCGGTGAAGCTCAAGCCGATGACCCCGTTCGAGCGCAAGGTCGTGCACGACGCGGTCAAGGCCGCTGGGCTGCGCAGCGAGTCCGAGGGCGAGGAGCCGCAGCGGTTCGTCGTCGTGCTGCCCGCCTGATCGGCTCTCCCGTTCCACCGGCCCCGTCTGTTGAGCAGGCGGGGCCGAACTTTGTCAGCCTGGTAGTTCTGGTGGCCGGTGCGCGAAGCGCCGGCGCTGTACGGAAGGACGGTCCCCGTGACGGAGGCAGCGGAGCTTCCCCCCGCGCCCGAGCAGGCGCGCGAAGTGTTCGGTGATCGCTTCGCCGATGCGGTCCGCTATGCGGAACTGCTCGCCGAGGCGGGTGTGCAGCGCGGCCTGATCGGCCCGCGGGAAGTGCCCCGCCTGTGGGAGCGGCACCTCCTGAACTGCGCGGTGCTCTCCGAGGCTGTCCCCGAAGGGGTGACGGTCTGCGATGTCGGTTCCGGCGCGGGACTGCCGGGCATCCCGCTGGCCCTGGTCCGCGACGACCTGAACATCACGCTGCTCGAGCCCCTGCTGCGGCGCACCAACTTCCTCACGGAGGTCGTCGAGCTCCTCGGCCTGGACCACGTCACCGTGGTGCGGGGCCGTGCCGAGGAGGTCCTGGGCAAGCTCCCGCCCGTCCATGTGGTGACCGCCCGGGCCGTGGCCCCGCTCGACCGCCTGGCCACCTGGGGCATCCCGCTGCTGCGGCCGTACGGCGAGATGCTCGCGCTCAAGGGCGACACCGCCGAGGAGGAGCTGAAGGCATCCGCTGCCGCGCTCAGCAAGCTGGGCGCGGTGGAGACGTCCATCCTCCACGTGGGTGAGGGCATCGTGGATCCGCTGTCGACGGTGGTGCGGGTCGAGGTCGGTGAGAGCCCGGGTGGCGTCCGCTTCGCCGCCAAGCGGGCGAAGGCGGCCCGGACGGGACGCACTCGCCGACGCCGCTGATCCGTCCTGACGACGAGACGTACTCCACACAAGCTGCCAAACCCGCGCAAGCCGGAGTGTCGCAACGGTCCGGTCGCAGCCGCTGTGCATCGTGTTTCACGTGAAACGTCGCTCACTGCTGCACGGCATCATCAGTCGTGGCCGCGCCGCGGCCGAACCTCGCGACCGGAAGCCTCTCGGTTCCCTGGGAGAGGTCCCTGCCCCGGACACTCCGGCCCTTCCCCCGGCAACTCCGTCCCCTTTCAGGGGCACGGAGTTGTCCACAGAGGTGGATTTCTCCACAGAAGACCAGGCCTCACTGGTTCACGACCCCGAAGACATGGGAGGCTCTGTTCATTGCGAGCCTGAAGTCGAGGAGAGTGAATCCTTGCGGTCCGACGCCAACATCGCGGGACCGATGACCGATCCGGTCCCCGGTCCCCGTACCGAGTCGATGGGGGCGGATGTTTCACGTGAAACACCGCCTCCGATGGACGACACTCCCATCGGTCGTGCGGCCCAACTGGCGGTGGAGGCTCTCGGCCGCGCCGGCGAAGGCCTGCCCCGGCCGGAGCAGACCAGAATCATCGTGGTCGCCAACCAGAAGGGTGGCGTGGGCAAGACGACGACGACCGTCAACCTTGCCGCTTCGCTGGCTCTGCACGGAGCCCGCGTCCTGGTGATCGACCTCGACCCGCAGGGCAACGCGTCCACGGCCCTCGGGATCGACCACCACGCCGACGTTCCGTCCATCTACGACGTGTTGGTCGAAAGCAAGCCTCTCGCCGAAGTCGTCCAGCCGGTCGTAGACGTCGAAGGCCTCTTCTGCGCCCCCGCCACCATCGACCTCGCCGGTGCGGAGATCGAGCTGGTGTCCCTGGTGGCCCGGGAGAGCCGGCTCCAGCGGGCCATCCAGGCGTACGAACAGCCGTTGGACTACATCCTCATCGACTGCCCGCCCTCGCTCGGCCTGTTGACGGTCAACGCGCTGGTCGCGGGCGCCGAGGTACTCATCCCGATCCAGTGCGAGTACTACGCCCTGGAGGGCCTCGGCCAACTCCTGCGCAACGTCGACCTGGTGCGGGGGCACCTCAACCCCACCCTGCATGTGTCGACCATCCTGCTCACCATGTACGACGGCCGGACGCGCCTTGCCTCCCAGGTCGCGGAAGAGGTGCGCAACCACTTCGGTGACGAGGTGCTGCGGACGAGCATTCCCCGCTCCGTCCGTATCTCCGAGGCACCGAGTTACGGGCAGACGGTGCTGACTTACGATCCAGGATCGAGCGGCGCCCTCTCGTATCTTGAGGCGGCTCGAGAAATCGCGCTGAAGGGCATCGGCGTCAGCTACGACGCGAGCCAGGCCCACATCGGCGCCCAGAAAGACCAGAGCATGGTGGAGGGGATCCAGTGAGCGAGCGACGGAGGGGTCTGGGCCGTGGTCTCGGCGCACTGATCCCTGCTGCCCCGACGGAGAAGGCACCGGCTCCGGCGGCGATGGGGGGTGGAGGATCCAGTTCCTCCGCAGCCGCTCCGGTGCTGACGACCGACCGCGGGGTGGCCGCGGCGAAGGTGGCCGCACTGCCGCCGGTGGCACAGGAGACAGAGGCGGCTCCGGCGAGCCCGGCCGTCGAGGTGCCCGCATCCCCGATGGGCGCCCACTTCGCCGAGATCCCCCTGGACGCCATCACGCCGAACCCACGCCAGCCGCGTGAGATCTTCGACGAGGACGCCCTCCAGGAACTGATCACCTCCATCAAGGAGGTCGGCCTCCTCCAGCCCGTCGTCGTGCGGCAGCTGGGTCCCGGCCGCTACGAGCTGATCATGGGTGAGCGGCGTTGGCGCGCATGCCGCGAAGCCGGCCTGGAAGCCATCCCGGCCATTGTCCGGGCCACGGACGACGAGAAGCTCCTCCTGGACGCGCTGCTGGAGAACCTGCACCGCGCGCAGCTGAACCCGATCGAAGAAGCCGCCGCCTACGATCAGCTGCTGAAGGATTTCAACTGCACGCACGACCAGCTGGCCGACCGGATCGGCCGGTCCCGTCCGCAGGTCTCCAACACACTGCGTCTGCTGAAGCTGTCGCCGACCGTCCAGAAGCGGGTGGCGGCCGGAGTCCTCTCGGCCGGCCACGCCCGGGCCTTGCTGGCCGTCGAGGACTCCGAGGAGCAGGACCGGCTGGCGCACCGGATCGTGGCCGAGGGGCTGTCGGTGCGCTCCGTCGAAGAGATCGTGACGCTGATGGGCTCGCGCCCTCAGAAGGCCTCGCGCGCCCGGGGACCCCGGGCCGGGTCGCTGCCCTCGCCGGCGCTGAGCGAGCTGGCCACCCGGCTCTCGGACCGCTTCGAGACACGGGTGAAGGTGGAGCTGGGGCAGAAGAAGGGCAAGATCACCGTGGAGTTCGCCTCCGCGGATGATCTGGAGAGGATCCTCAGCTCACTCGCCCCGGGGGAGAAGCTGGCCCTCCAGAAGAGCCTTCAGGAGAGCGACGGCGAGGAGACGCACGACTGAGCCTCGGGCGGTGCCGCCCTGTGAGCAGTGGAGCGGACCGTGTCCGGTGTGTACCGGAACACGGTCCGCTCTTTGCTTTGAGGCGGTATCGAGTGAATCCGATCGTGGATACGATGCGATCAGATAGGGCACATCCACCAGACAGCGTCTGCATCTGTGAGTGGAAAGACGGGGGCAGCCGCTCGCGGTGCGGCGGGCGAAGGAAGCGAGGATCAGCCTTCATGGGGCGTCGGCTCGTGCCGCTCACACTGGACAACCTTCAGGACGTTCCCCACCCTTGCCGTTCGTGTGTCTTCTGGGAACTGGACCCTGTCAGCGGCGAAGCGGCGGTGAACGCGGGCACGGCCGCCATGGAGAAGGAATCCTGGATCTCCGCCGTTCTGCTGGACTGGGGGTCGTGCGGCCGGGTGGTGTACGTCGACGACGTACCGGCGGGCTTCGTCCTCTACGCCCCGCCGGCCTATGTCCCTCGCTCGACGGCCTTCCCCACGAGCCCGGTCTCGCCGGACGCCGTTCAGTTGATGACCGGCTTCGTCATGCCGGGATACCAGGGACAGGGGTTGGGCCGGGTGCTGGTGCAGGCGGTTGCCAAGGATCTGCTGCGCCGGGGCTTCAAGGCGATCGAGGCCTTCGGCGACTCCCACTGGAAGGAGCCCGCCTGTCTGCTGCCCGCCGAGCATCTGCTGGCCGTGGGCTTCAAAACGGTACGGCAGCACCCCACACATCCCCGGCTGCGGCTGGAGTTGCGATCCACGCTCTCCTGGAAGGAAGACGTGGAGATGGCGCTTGACCGGCTCCTGGGGGCGGTCCAGAAGGAGCCCGCGCTGAGGCCGCTGTAGCGGAGAGGGCTCAAACATGAAGGGGCCGACCCTTGCGGGTCGGCCCCTTCATGTTTCACGTGAAACGTCACTTGGTGATGAACTCTTCGAGGTCACGGAGAAGCGCGGCCTTGGGCTTGGCGCCGACGATGGTCTTGGCAACCTCGCCGCCCTGGTAGACGTTCAGGGTCGGGATGGACATGACGCCGTACTTGGCAGCCGTGCCCGGGTTCTCGTCGATGTTGAGCTTGACGATCTCGATCTTGTCGCCATGCTCGGCGGCGATCGCCTCCAGGGAGGGGGCGATCTGACGGCACGGGCCGCACCACGCCGCCCAGAAGTCCACGAGGACGGGCTTGTCGCTCTTGAGGACGTCCTGATCGAAGGAGTCGTCGGTCACAGTCTTCAGGTTGCCGGCCACGGTGGGCTCCTTACCTTGGTCGTGCGGTGGGGTGAGGGAGAGGGAAGGTCAGACGGCGGTCTTCTCGGGCTCCGCCTTCTCCTCGTCCGCGAGGGCGGCGAGGAAGCGCTCGGCGTCCAGGGCGGCGGAGCAGCCGGTGCCGGCCGCGGTGATCGCCTGGCGGTAGGTGTGGTCCACCACGTCACCGGCGGCGAAGACACCGGGCAGGTTGGTGCGGGTGGACGGGGAGTCGACCTTCAGGTAGCCCTCCTCGTCCAGGTCCAGCTGGCCCTTGAACAGCTCGGTGCGCGGGTCGTGGCCGATCGCGATGAACAGGCCCGTCGCGGGGAGCTCGGACAGCTCGCCGGTCTTGACGTTGCGCAGCGTCAGACCGGAGAGTTTCTGGTCACCGTGGATCTCGGCGACCTCGCTGTCCCAGACGAACTTGATCTTCGGGTCACCGAAGGCGCGCTCCTGCATCGCCTTGGAGGCGCGCAGGGTGTCCCGGCGGTGGACGATCGTCACGGACTTGGCGAACCGCGAGAGGAAGGTGGCCTCCTCCATCGCGGTGTCGCCACCACCGATCACGGCGATGTCGTGGTCCTTGAAGAAGAACCCGTCACAGGTGGCGCACCAGGAGACGCCACGGCCGGAGAGCGCGTCCTCGTTCGGCAGGCCCAGCTTGCGGTGCTGGGAGCCGGTGGTGACGATGACGGCCTTCGCCCGGTGGACCGTGCCCGCGGTGTCGGTGACGGTCTTGATCTCACCGGTGAGGTCGACGGAGACGACGTCGTCCGGGATCAGCTCGGCGCCGAACCGTTCGGCCTGGGCGCGCATGTTGTCCATGAGCTCGGGGCCCATGATGCCGTCGCGGAAGCCCGGGAAGTTCTCCACCTCGGTGGTGTTCATCAGCGCGCCACCCGAGGTGACAGCTCCTTCGAACACCAGGGGCTTCAGCGACGCACGGGCGGTGTAGAGCGCCGCCGTGTAGCCTGCGGGCCCGGAGCCGATGATGATCACGTTACGGACGTCGCTCACGGCTTGATTCCTCGTCTCTGGTCTGCGTCAGTCGACCGGTGGGAGCTCCTTTCGGAACTCTCACACCACCCAACGGATCCTACGGTCCCTGCATTCCCGGTGTGCCCCGGCACACGCGTGCCCAGGAACGACCGAAGGAGTGTTCCAGCCGGCTCAGTGACGCGCGACGGACTGCTTCAGCAGAACCGTGCCGGCGGAAGCCGTCTGCTGGTGCACACAGACAGCGTCGACCACATAGGCGGTGACCCGCATGCCGTCGTGTGCGTCGGCCACGACGACGAGGTAGGCGGGCTTCCCCGCGTATGTTCCCGTCTTGGCGGCCAAGACGTTCGTGCTCGGGTTGAGTGCTCCCCGGACACAGTCGGGGACCGGAACCGTGGTCTGGAGGAGGGTGTTGGGGCCCTGGGTCGACCCGGGTGTGTCCGACCCGCCGTCACCGCCCAGCCGGGGCTCCACGCTGTCCGACGGCAGACCCTTCTTGGCGCTGAGGAGGGCGTGCACCTGGTTCTGGACGCTGTCGCCGGAGAAGGTGTCAGCGGAGACGGTCGGTGTCCCATGGGCGGTCGTGTGGTCGGTGGTGTCCCCGAGAGACTTCACGATCAGGCCTCCGGCACCCAGCACCGCGGCGGTGAGGACGGCGCCCAGGACGAGCCGGCCACGGCGCCGCCCTCGCTGCGGTCCCTTGCGCCCGGGGCCGGTCCCCGCGCGCGAACGTCCGGCGGGACGGTCGACGGGGTGATCAAGGGCAGGAGCAGTGGAGTGGACGACGGGGCGGGCAGCGGGGTGCGCGGTGGTGGGCGATGTTTCACGTGAAACATCGCCTGCGGTGTCCTCGGCGCCCACGCTCTGTGGTGCCTCGGCCGCAAGGGCGGCGCTGATGCGCTCGACCACCTGGTCCGGCATGCGTTCCGGCGCAGGCACGGAACCCAGCAGGCGGCGGATCTCCTCCAGCGACGCGTAGACGTCCGCGCATGCCTCGCA
The DNA here is from genome assembly GCF_040704085.1 of Streptomyces sp. NPDC047841. Lineage (NCBI taxonomy): Bacteria > Bacillati > Actinomycetota > Actinomycetes > Kitasatosporales > Streptomycetaceae > Streptomyces > Streptomyces sp. NPDC047841. Next base: position 218,458 of record NZ_JBEYRP010000015.1, on the reverse strand, counting down.
CCCGTCCAGATGGCGCCGTACATCGGTGCTGCGGTCCAGCGGAAGGAGGCCCTCGGTGAGGTCGGCGATCTCCGTGACGTCCGGATGCCCGGCCGTGTCTGTCGTGGAAGTCACGCTCGCCCACCTCCGCCCTTCACTACGGCTGTATCGCTCGGCCCCGTGTCCCCGGGATGCCCGCTCGGTGACCCCGTTGCCGGTGGGACGGATGACCCCTGCCCCCGGTTCCGTTCCGGACTGGTTTCTTTCCCGGCCCCGGCACCGGCCGATCGCGTCTTTGGGGTGCCTTCGGGCCGTAGATGCGTGAGCAGCGGCAACAGCCTGGCCCTGCCCCGGGCGCACCTGCTCTTCACCGTCCCCGTCGGGACATCGAGGATCCGTGCGGCTTCGGCCACGGGGTAGCCCTGCATGTCCACCAGGACAAGCGCGGCCCGCTGCTCCGGCGGCAGAGTGCCGAGCGCTTCGAGGAGCTGGCGGTGCACGTCCTTCCGCTCGGCCGGCGCCGAGGCGGACTCGTACGGCTCCAGCAGCTGCTCCAGCCGCTCGGTGTCGTCGACCGGGGCCGTCTTCCGCGAAGCCGCCTTACGGGCCCGGTCCAGGCAGGCGTTCACCGTGATCCGGTGCAGCCACGTCGTGACGGCCGACTGCCCCCGGAACGTGTGGGCGGCCCGGTAGGCCGACACCAGGGCGTCCTGAACCGCGTCAGCGGCCTCCTCGCGGTCCCCCAGGGTCCGCAGGGCGACCGCCCACAGCCGGTCCCGGTGACGCCGTACGATCTCGCCGAAGGCCTCGGGGTCGCCTTCCACGTGGCGGGCGAGCAGGTCGTGGTCGCCCACCCCGTCGTATCCGGCGCCGTCCGCCATCTGCCCCTCCGGTCCGGGTGAGACGTCAGCCCGTGAACTTCACTTCGCCGATGGCCTGCTTGTACCCGGCACTGGCGTACAGGGTGGAGTCGTACCCCGAGTTGGGCACGGCCGTCAGCCAGACGAGCACGTACTGCGTCTTGACCGGCTTGGTGGCCTTCACCGTGGCCGTCGTGCCCGTCGTCGTCACGCTGCCGATCTTCGTCATGGAATCCAGCGAGGCCGGGGACAGCGAATCCGCGGCGTAGAGCTCGACCGTCGTGTGGTCACCGCCGTAACGGAGGTCGATGGTGGCCGTGCTGAGCTGCTTGGCCGAGCCGAGGTCGTACACGATGCCGACGCCCGGCTTGAACGGCGCGATCGTCGGACCTTCGTTGAAACTCTTGGTCTTCCAGTACGTCGAGGCGTCGCCGTCGTACGTCTTGGAGACGTTGCCGGGACTCTGGGCATCACCCTTGGCGACGAACTCCTGGCCGTTCGTGATCTTTATGGGAGCCGGCTTCGGCTTCAGGGCGTTCTTGTCGCCGCCGTCCGTCGTCTGGCTCTTGTTGGTGTCGTCCGACTTCCCGCCGTGGTCCATCAGAGCGTCCGCCAGCTGCCAGCTGCCCAGACCCAGGGCGGCGATGAGCAGGGCCGACACCGCCCACTTCAGAGCCTTCCCGGTGCGGCTCTGCAACGGCGGCGGCGGGGGAGCCATCGGCTGCGTGACCCCCGGGTGGGGTGCCGGGCGGCCGTAGGTGCCCTGCTGATAGGTGGTGCGCTGGTACTCCGGAGGGGCCGTGAACGTCGGCTCGGGCGGGCGGATGCGCGGCATCTCACCGATCGCCTTCACCAGCTCCTCCGGCGTGGTGCACGGAGCCTCGTGACGGGATGCCGTGGCACCGTCGTTGACGAGGGCGCGCATGGCGAGTTCGGACAGGCCGCGGTGCACACCGGCCCGCACCTGGTCCGGAGGGATGAGGCCGATGTCCTTGGGGAGACCGGACAGACCGTAGGCGTCGCTCTCGTAGGGCCAGCGCTGGGTCAGCGCCGCGTACAGCAGGGCGCCGATCGCCTCGGTGTCGGTGCGCTGCGGGGTGTCGGAGCTGATGCCCCGCAAGGCGGCGTTCACGGCCAGGCCCCGGATGCGCCACTGGCCGGTGGAGGCGCGCAGCACGGCGTTCGGGTTCAGCCGCAGATGGGCCAGACCCTCCCGGTGTGCGGCGGCCATGGCGGAGGCGACCTGACTGACCATCTGGTAGGCGTCGTGCGGCTCCAGCGGGCCGCCGGCGAGCAGGGTGGACAGTTCGGTGGCGTCGGGCAGCCACTCGTGGACGACGTAGACGACGTCGTTCTCCTCGACTGCGTCGAGGACCTGGACGAAGCGCGGATCGCCGAGGAGGGCCGAGGAACGGGCGGCGGCGAGGACGGCACGGGCCCGGGCGTGGTCCGCGGGCAGGACGTGGACACCGACGGCACGACGGAGTTTCTCGTCGACCGCACGCCAACTGCTGAATCCGTCCAGACGGGTGACGCACTCCTCCAGCCGGTAACGTCTGGCGAGCTTGTGACCGCTGTGCAACTCCGGGGACGAAGCCTTCCGCCCGGGACCTTCGGTTCCGCCGCTCCCCTGTGCCTCCACGCTGTCCGTGTCCCGCTCCGGGTTCTTGGCCACCCCGTCGGCCGTGGACTGGTCCGCCTTGGCGGTCAGCGGTTGCTCACCGCTGTTGTCTGCCACGTCGACGGCAGCCGTGCTCCGTTCCGCCACCGTCGTCCCTGCCTCCCCATCCGTTGCACGCTGTCCGACGCCGAAACCAATTGTGCCCACAGTCCGCCGCTATGCACGACACACAGCGGCGGACGATGGTTGTGCGCCTACCCCCGCCTCAACGCCCCAGACGCCCGCGCACCATACCGACGAGCGAGTTGAGTTCCTCGATGCGCATCCGCCGGGCGGCGACGAAGAAGACACCGACCAGAACGACACCGCCGGCGAGCAGCGCGGCGAAGGAGCCGACGACGCCCAGTCCGAGGGTGTGTCCGATGCCGTAGCAGGCGGCGCCGCTGAGGAGGGCCGCCGGGAGGGAGGCGATACCCAGGCGCGCGTAGGTGCGCAGCACCCGCGAGCCGTCCAGGTCCCCGCCCAGCCGCTGGCGCAGCCGGCGCCAGGCGACGCCCACCCCGATGGCGTAGGCCAGGCCGTAGGCGGCGGCCATGCCGGCGACGGCCCAGCGGGCCGGCAGCAGGAAGTAGCACAGGGCCGAGGCGCCGGCGTTGACCGCGGCCACGATGACCGTGTTGTAGAAGGGGGTGCGGGTGTCCTCGTAGGCGTAGAAGGCGCGCAGGACGACGTACTGCACGGAGTAGGGGATCAGACCGAGGGCGAAAGCCATCAGCATGTACCCCATGTTGGTGGCCGCGCCGGTGCCGGCGGAGCCGAAGATGAGCGTGCACATCGGGATGCCGAGCGCGACGAACCCGAAGGCGATCGGCACGATGGCGACCGCGGTGGTGCGCAGACCCTGGGAGATGTCGTCGCGGACGGCGCCTGCGTCGCCCTCGGCGGCCGAGCGCGAGATGCGCGGCAGCAGGGCGGCCATCAGGGAGACGGTGATGATGGCCTGCGGCAGGCCCCAGATCAGCTGGGCGTTGGCGTAGGCGGCGAAGCCGGCGCCCTTGATCCCGGAGTCCTTGCCCGCGGCGGTGGACAGCTGCGTCACGACCATGGCGCCCGCCTGGTTGGCGAGGACGAACAGGACCGTCCACTTGGCGAGCATCGCGGCCTTGCCCAGGCCGTGGCCCTTCCAGTCGAAGCGCAGCCGGACCCGGAAACCGGTCTCGCGCAGGTAAGGGATCATCGCCAGGGCCTGGACGACCAGGCCGAGCAGCACGCCGGCGCCGAGCAGGCGCTGGCCCTCCGGCGGGATGGTGGTGACGTCCATGTGGGAGTTGGCGGCGGTGCCGTAGACCCAGATGAACATGCCGAGCGTCACGATGATGACGATGTTGTTCAGGACCGGGGTCCACATCATCGCGCCGAACTTGCCGCGCGCGTTGAGGATCTGACCCATCACCACATGGATGCCCATGAAGAAGATCGAGGGCAGGAAGTAACGGGTGAAGGTGACCGCGACCTCGTTCGCCGCCGGGTTGCTGGCCACCGGGTTGGCGAGCAACCGCACCAGGAGGGGCGCGGCGAACATCGCGAGTCCCGTCAGGGCGGCCAGGGCCACCATCACGAGGGTCAGCAGCCGGTTGGCGAAGGCCTCGCCGCCGTCCTCGTCCTCCTTCATCGAGCGCACCAGCTGGGGCACGAACACGGAGTTCAGGCCGCCGCCGACGGTGAGGATGTAGATCATCGTCGGCAGCTGGTAGGCGACCTGGAAGGAGTCGGCGAGGAAGCCGAGGCCCAGCGCGGCGGCGATCAGCGCGGAGCGGATGAAGCCGGTGAGGCGGGAGACCATCGTGCCCGCAGCCATGACCGCGCTGGACTTCAGCAGCCCGGTGGCCCGTCCGCCCTTCTTGGCGGGAGCGGCCGTGTCACCGGCCGTGGTGGCTTCCGGCTCGACGAGCCCGGGCGGGCCCGCGGGATCCGCGGCGGCGGCCGGAGCGGGCACCTGGGACTGCGCCGCGTATCCGGTGGCGGGACCGGCCGGGTACCCGGCGCCTGCGTACGGGTGGCCCTGCTGCGGGTGGTGACCGTGCTGCGGCGGGTACGGGCCGGCGGGGCCGTACCCGCCGCCCGGCGCCGCGGCGGGTCCCGGAACGGCCGGGGGATCCATGGGCGCCTGGGCGCCGCCCTGCTGCTGGTCCTTGAAGAGGTGCGCGAAGGCGTCCGGCTCGTGGTACTCCTCGCCGGAGTGGCTGACCAGGTCGTCCACGCCCACGAACTGGGTCGTGCGCGGATCTTCGCCGTAGGGCAGGTAGGGGGCCGTGGTCCCTGGCTCCGGCGCCGGGGTCTGCGCCCACACGTTCGGGTCGGGTGCGTAGGGCGACTGGGCGGGCGGGGCGTACAGCGGCTGCTGCTGGTCGTAGGTGCCCGGGGGCGGCGGCGGGTGCGCGGCACGGTCGTACAGCGCCTCGGCGACCGGGTCCTGGGCGGCCAGGTCGCGCGCCCGGTACGGGTCCTGCTCGTAGGCGTCCTGGAGGTACATGTCCGCAGCGTGCTGCGGCGGCACCTGGCCGGGCTCGGGCGGCGGCTCGGGGTAGCCCGAGCCGGCCGCGCCCTGACCGCGGTCACCGTCGTACGGCGCGTTCATGCTTACCCCACCTCATCGTCCCGGGCCCACCGGCCACGACATCGCTCAACGGTCCACTCTCTCACCCGTCCCGGACGGGTCGGCGTTTTCCGGTGCGGTGTCCGGCGCAGGGTCACTCGGCTGCTCCGGGTCGTCGGCCCCGGAGGTGGAGTCGGACTCCTCCGGGAGACGGTCACCGGGCCCCTCCGGGTTCCCGGGCCGGCCCGCGTCCTCCCCCGCCGTGCCGGGACCGTCGTCGTCGGCCTGCCGGGCGGCCGCGCGCTTGCGCTGGGTGTACATGCGGAATCCGGCGAGCACGAGGAGCAGGACGCCGCCGCCGATGACCAGCATCACGGTGGGCGTGACCTCGGTGACCTTCACGTCGAAGCTGACGGCGTCACCGTAGGGCCGGCCGTCCTCGGTGTACAGCTGGGCGAGGACCGTCACCCGGCCGTTGGCGTTGGCCGAGGTGGTGAACTTCACCGACTGGCTGTGCCCGCCGGAGACCTCGACGGGCTGTTCCGCGTAGGCCTTGCCGTGGATCTTCAGACGGGTCGGCATGGTCGAGGTGAGGCGCAGCACCAGGTGGCCCACGGGCTGGACCAAATTGTTCTGGACGGTCACCGGGATGGTGGCGCTGCGGCCCGAGAGCTTGGTCTCGGACTTGTCGATCAGCTTGACCTGCTTGGACAGGTCGTCCATCCAGGCCTCCACACCGTCGCGATAGCCGACGGCCTCGCCCCTGCGGCCCCGCCAGGACGTGGACATCTCCCGGTTTATGGCCCGCCCGAAGGGTGTGACGACGCGGGACTGGTCGGAGAGGATCACCCGGAAGTTGTCGAGCTTGTCCTGGGTGCGGGCGATCTGGTCGAAGGCCGCCCTCGGCAGTTCCTGCCGGCGCAGCGAGGAGGGGTAGGCGGACCTCGGGGGGATGCGTGTGGTGGCGCCCGGGTCGGGCTTGTCCTTGGCCGCCGCGGAGAGGTCCTGCGACTGCGACCAGGTGCCGCCCTGGAGCACCTTCAGCGCCGCCGCCATCGCCTGCGCCTGCCTCGCCGTAGGCATGCGCTGCGGGGCGACGACGATGCTGCGCTGTTTGTCCGTCTGGGCGTTCAGCGCCAGGCTCTGGGCCAGGAACCGCTGGACGGCGAGGGTGGCCGAACCCGCCTTCGTGAGGTCGCCCTCGAACGCCGTGGACAGCCGGGCGTCGGCGACGACCGCCGTGGTGCCCCCGCCGACCGGACGGGCGGCGGACGGCGTGTACGGCAGTCCGCCGGTCTCCTGGAGGCTGTCGCTGCGGGCGATCACCCGGTCGGCGCCGGCGGAGGTCGCGACCTTCATGATCGACGGGTCCACGGCGCCGTTCACCGGCCAGGCGAAGTCGGTGCTCGGTGTGACATGGAGCACGGTCTTCACGGTGATCGCGGCGACGTCGGTGGCGTCCTTGAGGTGGCTGAGTGAGCCGGTGACGCTGGTGCCGTTGTGGGCCAGGGAGGCCAGGTCGGGGTCGGCGAACGGCAGGGCGACGACCTCCTTGCCGGCCACCGCCTTCTGCAGGGCGGCCAGCCACTGCTGGGCGGCCGCCTGGTGTGCGCGCGGGCCGGGCGTGCTGGTGCCGTCGGCCGCCTGGAGCCGGTAGTTGCCCGCGGCCATCGCGTCGACCGAGGCGAGCAGGTCAGGGTCGATCACCCAGGTGACGTCGAGGTCCTTGCCCAGGTCCACCATCTGAGCCAGCCGGCCGCCGGGGGCCAGCTCCTTGGCGAGGTCGTCGTCGAGGAACTCCGGCGTCTGCAGTTCGCCCGCGCCCGTCTTCGCCGTCAGGTGGGCCGTGGAGATCAGCGGCCACAGGAACGACGTCTTGGTCTTGGCGTCGGCGTCCGACGGCTGCCAGGGCAGGAACGTCCGCTGGATGCCGAGCACCTGGTCCCATGCCTGGGCGGAGGTCTGGCCGGACAGGGTGACGTCGAACTCGTAGACCCCGTCGTCGCCGAGGTCGAGCTTGTCCACGGGCACGGAGATCGTGAAGTGCTCGGCGACCCCGGGGGCCAGCTTGTCGAACTTCTCCTCGTACTTGTCGCCGACCTCCGTGCCGGTGCCGCTCTGCGGCTCGTCGGAGTGCCGGGCGACGGAGTCGATCTCCGAGCGGCTGGTCAGCTGGGGGCCGACCCGCAGACCCACATGGGCTTCGGTGACGGCCCGCTTGCCGTTGTTCGTCACCGTGCCCGAGACGGTCACCGTGTCGCCGTCCGTGGGGGCACTGGGGCTGAGCGAGTCCAGGGAGACGGACACCGTGCCGGACGAGTCGGCCTGTGCGGGCCCGGCGGCGGGCAGCTGGAGCAGACCGGTCAGCAGTGGTGCCCCGGCGAGCAGTGCTCCGGCGCGCCGCAGCCACCGGCGGGCAGGTGAGGCACTGGTCCCCTGGAAGTCAGCCGCCTCGGCCACGCGCTCGCCCGTCCCTCGTCGTCGTCAGTGGTCGTCGGAATGTGCGTCCACGCATGGTAACGATGCGCGCTGAAGGGAAGTGCCGCGGTCTCCTCTACAAGATCGAAGGACAACCGTGACCCGTCCCCTATATCCAGTATCGAGGGGAGAGCGGCCGTACGCCGCAAGAGCAGCGCTTGCACGGGTATGCCGGGAGCTGTCCGCACCGCGTTATCGGGGCGCCCCCGGTCGCGCGAGGCACGTACCCTCTTCTGTTGTGCCGAACCCGAACGAAGACACTCCCTCTGCCCTGAGCCAGGCGCAGCAGCGCGCGGTCGCCGAGCTGCTGCGGGTGGCCCCCGTCGCCGACGATCTCGCCCGTCGATTCCAGGAGGCGGGCTTCTCGCTCGCCCTGGTCGGCGGATCGGTCCGCGACGCACTGCTCGGCCGGCTCGGCAACGACCTGGACTTCACCACCGACGCCCGCCCCGAGGACGTACTGAAGATCGTCCGGCCCTGGGCGGACGCCGTATGGGAGGTGGGCATCGCCTTCGGCACGGTCGGCGCGCACAAGGGCGGCTACCAGATCGAGATCACCACGTACCGGTCCGAGGCGTACGACCGCACCTCGCGCAAACCGGAGGTGTCGTACGGCGACTCCATCGAGGAGGATCTGGTCCGCCGCGACTTCACGGTCAACGCGATGGCCGTGGCGCTTCCGGCGAAGGAGTTCATCGACCCGCACGGTGGACTGGAGGATCTCGCGGCGCATGTCCTGCGGACACCGGGCACGCCCGAGGGGTCGTTCTCGGACGATCCCCTGCGCATGATGCGGGCCGCCCGGTTCGCCGCCCAGCTGGACTTCGAGGTCGCCCCCGAGGTCGTCACCGCCATGACGGAGATGGCCGCGCGGATCGAGATCGTCTCCGCCGAGCGGGTCAGGGACGAGCTGAACAAGCTCATCCTGTCCGCGCACCCGTGCAAGGGCCTGACGCTGCTCGTCGACACCGGGCTCGCCGGGCACGTGCTGCCCGAGCTGCCGGCGCTGCGACTGGAGAGGGACGAGCACCACCGGCACAAGGACGTCTACGAGCACACGCTGATCGTCCTGGAGCAGGCGATCGCGCTGGAGGAGGACGGTCCGGACCTCACCCTCCGGCTGGCCGCGCTGCTGCACGACATCGGCAAGCCGCGCACCCGACGCTTCGAGCAGGACGGCCGGGTCTCCTTCCACCACCACGAGGTGGTCGGCGCCAAGATGACCAAGAAGCGCATGACCGCCTTGAAGTACTCCAACGAGCTGGTGAAGGACGTCTCACGGCTGGTCGAACTCCACCTGCGCTTCCATGGCTACGGCACCGGTGAGTGGACCGACTCGGCGGTCCGCCGGTATGTGCGTGACGCGGGCCCGCTGCTGAACCGCCTGCACAAGCTGACCCGCTCCGACTGCACCACACGCAACAAGCGCAAGGCGGTCGCCCTGTCCCGGGCCTACGACGGCCTGGAGGAGCGCATCGCCCAGCTCCAGGAGCAGGAGGAGCTCGACGCGATCCGCCCCGACCTCGACGGCAACCAGATCATGGAGATCCTCGGGGTCGGTCCCGGCCCGGCCGTCGGCAAGGCGTACAAGCACATGCTGGAGCTGCGTCTGGAGAACGGGCCGATGGAGCACGACACCGCGGTGACGGCGCTCAAGGAGTGGTGGGCCGAGCAGGGCTGAGTCGGTCCGGGTGATGTTTCACGTGAAACAGATGCCAGGGACGGAGGCACCGAGGGGCGATGTTTCACGTGAAACATCGCCCCTCGCTTTGTCTACCGGCGCGGGAAACGGGCCAGCCCGGCGGCGATCGCGCCATAGATGACGGCGACGAGAATCACCAGCACCGTTGAGCGGCCGTCCGGCGGGAGCATCAGGGCCGCCACTCCCGCGGCACCGACGAAAGCGACGTTGAAGAGCACGTCGTACACGGAGAAGACCCGGCCGCGGAATCCGTCGTCGATGCAGGACTGGACGATCGTGTCCGTGGCGATCTTGGCGCCCTGGGTGATCAGGCCCAGGACGAAGGCCGCGATCATGAGGGGTCCGGCCGTGAAGGGCAGACCCAGGGCGGGTTCCAGCACCAGGGCCGCGCCGGAGCACACGATGATCCAGCGGAGGGGACCGAGCCGGCCCGCCGCCCACGGCGTCACCACGGCCGCCGCGAAGAATCCCGCGCCGGACAGCGCCAGCGCTGCACCGAGGAGTCGCAGCCCGTCCTCGGGAGTGTCGGACAGGGCGTAGCGGCAGAGCATGAGCAGCAGGACGAGGAGGGCGCCGTAGCAGAAGCGCATCAGGGTCATCGCGCCCAGGGCCCAGGCCGCTTCCCTGCGTCTCGGCGTGGCCAGGTGGCGCATGGCCGCCAGCAGTTCGCGCGCCGTCGTGGCGAGCGCCGCGCCGAGACGCGGCCGGGCCGGGTGCCGGTCGGGGCCGAGGAGGTCGGACGCCAGGCGGAGGGACGCGAGGCTCGCGCACAGGTACAGGAGGGCGCCGAGCAGCACCACCGCCGCGTCGGAGTCCGATGCGACGATCCGCACGCCGAAGGCCAGGGCTCCGCCGACGGTCGCGGCGAGGGTGCCGGCGGTCGGGGACAGCGAGTTGGCCAGCACCAGGCGCTCGGTGTCGACGACACGCGGCAGCGCGGCGGACAGCCCGGCGAGGACGAAACGGTTGACGGCCGTGACACACAGAGCGGACACGTAGAACAGCCAGTCGGGAGCATGGCCGAGCATCAGCGCGGCGGTGGCCGCGGCCAGCAGGGCGCGCAGCAGATTGCCGTACACGAAGACCTGCCGGCGGCGCCAGCGGTCCAGCAGCACACCGGCGAAGGGCCCGACCAGTGAGTAGGGGAGCAGCAGGACCGCCATCGCCGAGGCGATCGCGGCGGCCGAGGTCTGCTTCTCCGGGGAGAAGACGACGTACGCGGCGAGCGCGACCTGGTAGACGCCGTCGGCGCCCTGGGACAGGAGGCGGACGTACAGCAGTCGCCGGAAGTTGTTCAGGCGCAGCAGGACGCGCAGGTCACGGACGACGGGCATGGGTCACACCCTCACACATGCGGAAGGTCCCCGGGTCACGGGACCCGGGGACCTTCACAGCCCTGGCAGGAGCGTTCTCATGCGAGCGGCGCCGGACGTCTTAGCGCTCGACCTCACCGCGGATGAACTTCTCGACGTTCTCGCGGGCCTCGTCGTCGAAGTACTGGACCGGCGGGGACTTCATGAAGTACGAGGAAGCGGAGAGGATCGGGCCACCGATGCCGCGGTCCTTGGCGATCTTCGCGGCGCGCAGCGCGTCGATGATGACACCGGCGGAGTTCGGGGAGTCCCAGACCTCCAGCTTGTACTCCAGGTTCAGCGGGACGTCACCGAAGGCACGACCCTCCAGGCGGACGTAGGCCCACTTGCGGTCGTCCAGCCAGGCCACGTAGTCGGACGGGCCGATGTGGACGTTCTTCTCGCCCAGGTCCCGGTCGGGGATCTGGGAGGTGACGGCCTGCGTCTTGGAGATCTTCTTGGACTCCAGGCGCTCGCGCTCGAGCATGTTCTTGAAGTCCATGTTGCCGCCGACGTTCAGCTGCATCGTGCGGTCGAGGACGACACCGCGGTCCTCGAACAGCTTCGCCATGACGCGGTGCGTGATGGTGGCGCCGACCTGGGACTTGATGTCGTCACCGACGATCGGCACACCGGCCTCGGTGAACTTGTCCGCCCACTCCTTGGTGCCGGCGATGAAGACCGGGAGGGCGTTGACGAAGGCGACCTTGGCGTCGATGGCGCACTGGGCGTAGAACTTCGCCGCGTCCTCGGAGCCGACGGGCAGGTAGCAGACCAGGACGTCGACCTGCTTGTCCTTCAGGACCTGGACGATGTCGACCGGCTCGGCGTCCGACTCCTCGATGGTGGCGCGGTAGTACTTGCCGAGGCCGTCGAGGGTGTGGCCGCGCTGGACGGTGACACCGGTGGTGGGGACGTCGCAGATCTTGATGGTGTTGTTCTCGGAGGCGCCGATGGCGTCCGCGAGGTCGAGGCCGACCTTCTTGGCGTCGACGTCGAACGCGGCGACGAACTCGACGTCGCGGACGTGGTAGTCACCGAACTGCACGTGCATCAGGCCGGGGACCTTGGACGCCGGGTCGGCGTCCTTGTAGTACTCGACTCCCTGCACCAGCGACGCGGCGCAGTTGCCCACGCCGACGATGGCTACGCGAACCGAACCCATTCCGGTTGCTCCCTGTGTGTACGAGTGAGGCCCTGACTGGGACTCACGTGGCGGTGTCGTCGGGCGTATCCGTCCGCGGGGCGTCCCCGGAACGGGGCAGGCCGCCCGTCGATCCAGTGGTGGTGTCCTGCTGAGCGGGCCCCCCGGACGCGGAACCCTTCAGGTCCCGCCCGGCCCGCTCGCTCTCGATGAGCTCGTTCAGCCAGCGCACTTCGCGCTCCACGGACTCCATCCCGTGGCGCTGGAGCTCAAGTGTGTAGTCGTCGAGGCGCTCCCGGGTGCGCGCCAGGGAGGCGCGCATCTTCTCCAGGCGCTCCTCCAGGCGGCTGCGCCGGCCCTCCAGGACGCGCATGCGCACATCGCGTGAGGTCTGCCCGAAGAAGGCGAACCGTGCGGCGAAGTGCTCGTCCTCGTACGCATCGGGACCGGTCTGCGAGAGCAGCTCCTCGAAGTGCTCCTTGCCTTCCGCGGTCAGCCGATAAACGATCTTGGCGCGGCGTCCGGCGAGGGGAGCGGCGAGGGCGTCGTCGTGGGTGTTCCCGGGTTCCTCGATCAGCCAGCCGCTGGCGACCAGCGTCTTGAGGCAGGGGTACAGCGTTCCGTAGCTGAACGCGCGGAACACACCCAGTGACGTGTTGAGTCGTTTGCGCAGCTCGTAGCCGTGCATCGGGGACTCCCGGAGCAGGCCGAGCACGGCGAACTCAAGGATGCCGGAGCGCCGGCTCATCGTCGCCTCCTCTCGGTCCCGCAGGTCCGCCCCACAGGTCTCGCACTGCCTGGCAGCGTCTTTATCTCGTGCTGATGTATCGACTCGATACATCAGCACGATAGAACGGCCTACCGCACGCGACAAGGGGGTCGGTGGTGAACGGGATCACATCACTGTTTCGTTGGAGGCAACTTGCCTGTTTTGGGGTGAACTTCGGAGCTCGGCGCGTTTTGGTGGTGCGTAGTCTGTGCGGCATGCACACCACCGGGAACCGCGTGATGCCTGGGGAGCGTCGTCGTCCCTGGTGCAGTACGGGTGAATGCAGGACCGACCACATCCGTACTTCGGGGGGACCGGAAATCAGCCGCCGTTCCAGGCGCGCACGGGTGCGCCTGCCCGAGGAGTAATCGTTCGATGAGCGAGCACCGTCGCAAACCGCCGCAGCCGCAGGGAGGCGGACGTGCCGCGGCCCGACGCGGCCAGTCCGGTCCGTCCTCCGGCCGCCGTGCGGCACCGCGAGGCGCCACCGGGTCCCCTTCCGACTCCTATGGGTCCCGTCCCCCGGGGTCGGAGTCCGCTGACCCGGGAAGTGAGGAGCGTGCCTACGGCGGCCGTGCCGAGGCCCGCCGTGCCGCCCAGAGAGGTGGCCGACGCAGAGCGGCCGACAACGCCGGCGGCCGGCGCGGCGGCCCGGGCGGGCCGACCGGTCCCGGGCGCGGCAACGGCCGCGCGACGACCGCACCGGGCAAGAAGCGGTTCATCGACTACCCGAGGGCCGGCAAGTACGGCTGGCGACGGTGGATGCCGTCCTGGAAGCTGGTCAGCGGGCTGTTCATCGGCTTCGTCGGCAGCCTGGTGGTGATGGTCGGCGTCGGCTACGCGATGGTCTCCATCCCGAACGAGAACGACGCGGCCAAGTCGCAGAACAACGTCTACTACTGGGCCGACGGCAGTCAGATGGTGGCGACGGGCACCGGGGTGAACCGGCAGAACGTCACCATCGACAAGATCCCCGAGGCCATGCAGTGGGCCGTGATCTCGGCGGAGAACAAGAGCTTCTACGACGACTCGGGCGTCGACCCCATGGGTATCGCCCGAGCCCTGGCGAACATGGCCCGGGGCGGCCAGACGCAGGGTGGTTCGACGATCACCCAGCAGTTCGTGAAGAACACCTACCTGAGCCAGGAACAGACGGTCACCCGCAAGTTCAAGGAGATGTTCATCTCCATAAAGGTGGGCACGAAGCTCGACAAGAAGCAGATCCTGCAGGGCTACCTGAACACCTCGTACTACGGCCGGGGTGCCTACGGCATCCAGGCCGCCGCGCAGACCTACTACGGCGTGAACGCCGTCGATCTCAAGCCGAGCCAGTGCGCCTTCCTCGCGGCCCTGCTGAAGGGCCCGACGTACTACGACCCGGCCGGCAACGCCGACCTCGACCCGTCGGCGAACGCCACGGACAACCTGCGGCGTTCCCAGGAGCGCTGGGCCTGGATCCTGAGCGAGATGCACAAGGACAAGCACCTCAGCGATGCCCAGTACCAGGTGGCCAAGAGCAAGTACCCCAAGCCGCAGGGCCGCAAGGCGACCAAGAACATGACCGGCCAGATCAGCTACCTCGTCGACACGGCCAAGAAGTACGTCCTGAACCACTCCAAGATCACCGAGGCGCAGTTCGACCAGGGCGGCTACCAGATCTACACGACCTTCGACAAGAAGAGCGTCAACGCCCTGAGTGCGGCCGTGAAGAAGGTCCAGAAGGAGCGCCTCGACCCGAAGCACCGTGATCTGGACAAATACGTCCAGTTCGGTGCGGCATCGGTGGTGCCGAAGGACGGTGCGATCGTTGCGCTCTACGGCGGTGACGGCTACGAGAACGGGCACTTCACCAACAACGCCGACACGTCCGGTGTCCCCGTCGGTTCGACGTGGAAGCCGTTCGTCCTGGCCGCGGCGATGGAGTACGGCACCTACAAGTCCGACGGTGAGGGCCTCTCACCGCTGAGCAAGTACAACGGCAACGACAAGCTCAAGGTGAGGAACCAGGACGGGAGCTACGTCCTGAACAAGGACGGCTCGGTCTTCTACCAGCGCAACGAGGGTCCCAAGCCCTGGGGCTACATCACGCTGCGCAAGGCCATGGAGCAGTCCATCAACACCCCGTTCGTGCAGCTCGGCATGGACGTGGGGATGTCGAAGGTCCGAGACGTCGCGAAGGCGTCCGGCATCCTCGACTCGAGCTTCGCCACGCTCAACCCCTCCTTCGCCATCGGCACCTCGACGCCGAGCGCGATCCGTATGGCCGACGCGTACGCCACGTTCGCCGCGTCCGGCCAGCACACGGATCCGTACTCAGTGACGAGCGTCAAGAAGGAGGGTCAGGAGCTGCCGGGCTTCACCAAACCCAAGCGGACGCGCGTGATGCCGGAGAACGTGGCCAACAACGTCACGGACACGCTGGAGAACGTGGTCCAGAACGGTACGGGCCAGAACGCCAAGGCGCTGGGGCGTACCGTGGCCGGCAAGACCGGTACCACCGACAGCAACAAGTCGGCCTGGTTCGTCGGCTACACCCAGCAGCTGTCGACCTCGGTCGCGATGTTCCGAGAGAACCCCAAGGACCACGAACTGCTGTCCATGAACGGCACGGCGGGTGTGGACTCCATCCACGGTGGTGACATCCCGACGCTGGTGTGGACCGAGTACATGAAGGCCGCACTCAAGGGCAAGAACGACCCCGGCTTCCCGGACCCCACCGAGATCGGCAAGGTCCAGGACGAGCTGGGTGCTCCCTCCCCGACCCCGAGCGTCACCATCACGCCGAGCGAGACGCCGAGCGACTCGCCGACTCCGACGCCGAGCGTGACGACCACCTCACCGTCACCGACGCCGAGCGAGTCCTGCCAGCTCGGCTGGGACCCGAACTGCAACGGCAACGGAAACGGCAACGGGAACGGAAACGGCGGGGGCAACGGCAATGGCAACGGAGGCCTGGACACGGGTGGTGTCGACGGAGGCGGAGGCGAGTCGCCGACACCCACGGCCACGGACACGACCGGCACCGGTAACACCCGAGGAAACGGCAACGGGGGCTTCTTCGGGGGCCAGAACGGCTAACCCGGCGATCTGACCGGTTGGCGACCATATCGCCCACCAAGGGTGTTTCACGTGAAACATGGGCCGCCGCACCCACCAGGTGCGGCGGCCCTCGGTGTTTTCCCAGCCGGGTACGGCAGGATGTGCCCCATGCCCAGTGCAGAGATGACGCCCGCGAGCATGCACGAGCCCGAGTCCGTGCGGTCCGCCGTGGCGGAGCCGGTGCAGCCGACCAAGGAGGACGAGGTCGCCGCCGCCGGCAGTGAGCTGATCGGTGGTCCCCTGGGGCGGCACGCCCTGCTGGGAACCTCCTGGTGGACCCCCGTGCGGGTCGTGGCGCTCGTGGCGATCGGCATGTTCGCCCTCGGCCTGGTCCAGAAAGCACCCTGCTACCACAGCGGCTGGTTCTTCGGAGCGAGCAGTCAGTACACGCACGCCTGCTACTCGGACATCCCGCACCTCTACCAGGGCCGCGGGTTCGCCGACCATCTCGTGCCGTACTTCGACAGGCTCCCCGGCGACATGGACTACCTCGAATACCCGGTGCTCACCGGGCTGTTCATGGAGGTGGCCTCCTGGCTGACCCCGCACAGCGGGAGCATCCAGCACCAGGAGCAGTGGTACTGGTTCGTGAACGCCGGGATGCTGATGGTGTGCGCCGCCATCATCGCCGTGTGCGTGGCCCGTACCCACCGCCGGCGCCCCTGGGACGGTCTGCTGGTCGCCCTCGCGCCCGCCCTCGCGCTGACCGCGACCATCAACTGGGACCTGCTGGCCGTGGCGCTCACGGCCGCCGCGATGCTGATGTGGTCCCGGGGCCGCGCCCTCGCCTTCGGTGTCCTCCTGGGGCTCGCCACGGCCGCCAAGCTGTATCCCGTACTGCTGCTGGGGCCGCTGCTGGTGCTGTGCTGGCGGGCGGGCAAGTGGCGCGCGTTCTTCCAGGCCGCGTCCGGCGCGGTGGTGGCCTGGCTCGTGGTCAACCTGCCCGTGATGATCACGCATGACGCGACGGGCTTCCACATCCGCGAGGGCTGGGCGAAGTTCTACACCTTCAGCAAGGAGCGCGGCGTCGACTTCGGCTCCTTCTGGCTGATCTGGGCGCAGAACTCCAGCAGCCCGCCCACCACCGAGTTCGTCAACACCGCCGCCACGGTGCTCGTGGTGCTGTGCTTCCTCGGTATCGCCGCGCTGACGTTCACCGCCCCGCGCCGGCCGCGCTTCGCCCAGCTGGCCTTCCTGATGGTGGCCGCCTTCATCCTCACCAACAAGGTCTACTCCCCGCAGTACGTCCTGTGGCTGGTGCCGCTGGTGGTCCTCGCCCGGCCCAAGTGGCGGGACTTCCTGATCTGGCAGGCCTGCGAGGTGGCGTACTTCCTGGGTATCTGGCTGTACCTCGCCTACACGACCAGCGGGGACGCTCACAAGGGCCTGCCGACGCAGGGCTACCACTGGGCGATCGTCGTGCACCTGCTGGGCACGCTGTACCTGTGTGCCGTCGTCGTGCGGGACATCCTCATGCCGGAGCGGGACGTGGTGCGCCGGTCCGGCGACGACGATCCGTCCGGCGGAGTGCTCGACGGCGCCGAGGACGTGTTCGTGCTCGGCGCGGAAGCCCGTCCCCCGCACCACGCCGACCACTTCGAGGGGCCTCAGGTGGACTGGGGTCGGCCGAAAACGCTGACCCCCGAAGACCGCCGTTCGCTCTGAGCGAACACGTAGAAGGCCGTATCCGGGAGCACCGGATACGGCCTTCTCGTCGTTCTCGACGGGCTCAGCGGTCCACGAGACGGTCGAACTGGGTCGTGGTGTGCCGCAGATGGGCCACCAGCTCGTCGCCGACCTTCGGCTCGGGGGCGTCCGAGGGCACGAACAGGATCGACACCTGCATGTGCGGCGGCTCGGCGAACCAGCGCTGCTTGCCGCCCCAGACGAACGGGGAGAGGTTCCGGTTGACCGTGGCGAGCCCCGCCCGGGCGACGCCCTTGGCGCGCGGCATGACGCCGTGCAGGGCCTTCGGGGCCTCCAGACCCACCCCGTGCGACGTTCCGCCCGCCACGACCACCAGGAAGCCGTCAGAGGCCGCCTTCTGCTGCCGGTAGCCGAACCGGTCGCCCTTCGTCACGCGCGTGACGTCAAGGACGGCACCGCGGTACTCGGTGGCGTCGTGGTCCCCCAGCCACAGCCGCGTGCCGATGCGGGCGCGGAACCGGGTCTGCGGGAACTGCTGCTGGAGCCGGGCCAGGTCGTCCGCCTTGAGGTGGCTGACGAACATCGTGTGCAGCGGCAGCCGTGCCGCGCGCAGCCGGTCCATCCAGCCGATGACCTCCTCGACGGCGTCCGAACCGTCGGTGCGGTCCAGCGGCAGATGGATGGCGAAGCCCTCCAGCCGGACGTTCTCTATGGCCTGGTGCAGCTGGGGCAGGTCCTGCTCGCTGATGCCGTGCCGCTTCATCGAGGACATCACCTCGATGACGACACGGGCGCCCACGAGGCCGTACACGCCGTCGATCGACGACACCGAGCGGACGACCCGGTCGGGCAGCGGCACGGGCTCCTCGCCACGCCGGTACGGCGTGAGCACGAGCAGGTCGCCGCTGAAGAAGTCCTTGATGCGCGCGGCCTCGTAGGTCGTGCCGACGGCGAGCAGGTCGGCACCGAGCCGGGTGGCCTCCTCCGACAGCCGTTCGTGCCCGAAGCCGTAGCCGTTGCCCTTGCAGACCGGGACGAGTCCCGGGAACTGCTCCTGCACGTGCTTGTGGTGCGCCCGCCAGCGCGCGGTGTCGACGTAGAGCGTGAGCGCCATGGCCGGACCCGGAACCTTTCTCGTGGCTGCGGTGAATCAGAGGTGTGAGAGCTGTGAGGGCTATGGAACCAAACGCCCGCGCGGCTCAGCGCCGCGACATGTAGATGTCGAGCGCCTTGTGGAGCAGCTTGTTCAGCGGGAAGTCCCACTCGCCGAGGTACTCGGCGGCCTGGCCGCCGGTGCCGACCTTGAACTGGATGAGACCGAAGAGGTGGTCGGTCTCGTCCAGCGAGTCGGAGATGCCGCGCAGGTCGTAGACGGTGGCGCCGAGCGCATAGGCGTCGCGCAGCATCCGCCACTGCATGGCGTTGGACGGCCGGACCTCGCGGCCGATGTTGTCGGAGGCGCCGTAGGAGTACCAGACGTGCCCGCCGACGATCAGCATGGTCGCCGCCGAGAGGTTCACCCCGTTGTGGCGGGCGAAGTACAGCCGCATGCGGTTGGGGTCCTCGGTGTTGAGGGCCGTCCACATGCGCTGGAAGTACGACAGCGGGCGGGGCCGGAAGTGGTCGCGGACGGCCGTGATCTCGTACAGCCGCTGCCACTCGGGCAGGTCCTGGTAACCGCCCTGGACGACCTCGACGCCGGCCTTCTCGGCCTTCTTGATGTTGCGGCGCCACAGCTGGTTGAAGTTCTTGTGGACCTCTTCCAGGGAGCGGTTGGCCAGCGGCACCTGGTAGACGTACCGGGGCTGCACGTCGCCGAAGCCGGCACCGCCGTCCTCGCCCTGCTGCCAGCCCATGCGGCGCAGCTTGTCGGCCACCTCGAAGGCGCGCGGCTCGATGTAGTCGGCCTCCAGGTCGCGCAGGCGCTTGACGTCCGGGTCCTGGATGCCCCTCTTGATCGTGTCGGCGTTCCAGCGGCGGATGATCACCGGCGGGCCCATCTTCACGGAGAAGGCACCCTGCTGCTTCAGGTGCGCCAGCATCGGCTGGATCCAGTCGTCCAGGTTCGGCGCGTACCAGTTGATGACCGGGCCCTCGGGCAGATAGGCGAGGTAGCGCTTGATCTTGGGCAACTGGCGGTAGAGGACCAGGCCCACGCCGACCAGCTGGCCGCTCCGGTCGAACCAGCCGAGGTTCTCCGAGCGCCACTCCGCCTTCACATCTGCCCATGCCGGGACCTGCATGTGGCTCGCCGCCGGCAGGCTCTGGATGAAGGCCAGATGCTGCTCGCGACTGATGGTCCTCAGGGTCAGGCTCATTCGGGGCGCTCCTCGGGCTGGTGTGTCCCCATGGGTACAGGGGCTCCGGCTCTCGCGCCGAAGCCTACTGCGCCCGGCGAGCGCCCCGACTGGGCGTACGGGGCTTTGAGCCCGGTGAGGTCAGCTGATGACCCCGCCGAACAGGCCGCCGTGGGCCATGCCGATCAGAAAACCGACTCCGGCGGCGCCGAGACCCAGGACCAGACCGAACCGCTGCCGCGTGGTCACCGAGATCCACTGTCCGTACACGCCCGTGGCCAGTGCCACCAGGCCCGCCCACGAGGACAGCAGGTGAAGGCTGTGGAAGAAGGACGTGATGAAGGACAGCAGACCCAGGACGAACGTGACCACCATCAGGGTGTCCTGAAGCGGATGGGACTTGCCGTCCGTGGCGAAGAGGGAACCGGCGGTGTTGGGTCGCAATGCCTGTGCCATGGGCACCTCCTGCGGAAGGCGGCGCATCGTAGCGCCGTACACACCCGATGTGTACAGATTGTCGGGGACGACGGGCGGATTTCAACCGGAAGCGTGGGTGCGGGTAGTCTGTACCGTCTGCACTGGTGTCTGCCCAGACCTGTCCAGGTCACACTGCGGGCTTCCCTGAGGGAACCCCGATTGTCAGTGGCGGCCGATACCGTTGCGTACGCATCACAACCCTCCTGCCACGGAACGACCGTGGCCGCTGAGTCCAAAGGAGGTGGGTTCCACATGCGTCACTACGAGGTGATGGTCATCCTCGACCCCGATCTCGAGGAGCGCGCTGTCTCCCCGCTGATCGAGAACTTCCTGTCCGTCGTCCGTGACGGCGGCGGCAAGGTTGAGAAGGTCGACACCTGGGGCCGTCGTCGTCTCGCCTACGAGATCAAGAAGAAGCCCGAGGGCATCTACTCGGTCATCGACCTGCAGGCCGAGCCTGCGGTCGTCAAGGAGCTCGACCGCCAGATGAACCTGAACGAGTCGGTCCTCCGGACCAAGGTCCTCCGTCCCGAGACCCACTGAGCCCTCCCGCTCAGCTGATCCCGGGATTCGAGTAGCAGCAACAAGCAGCCAGAGCAGCAAACCCGCCGAGAGGTTCCCCCATGGCAGGCGAGACCGTCATCACGGTCATCGGCAATCTTGTCGACGACCCCGAGCTGCGCTTCACCCCGTCCGGTGCGGCGGTCGCGAAGTTCCGCGTCGCGTCCACTCCCCGCACCTTCGACCGCCAGACGAACGAGTGGAAGGACGGCGAGAGCCTCTTCCTGACCTGCTCGGTCTGGCGTCAGGCGGCGGAGAACGTCGCCGAGTCGCTCCAGCGAGGCATGCGCGTCATCGTGCAGGGCCGGCTGAAGCAGCGGTCCTACGAGGACCGTGAGGGCGTCAAGCGCACGGTCTACGAGCTGGACGTCGAGGAAGTCGGCCCCAGCCTGCGCAACGCCACGGCCAAGGTCACCAAGACCGCCGGTGGCGCTCGCGGTGGCCAGGGCGGTTACAGCGGCGGTGGCGGCCAGGGTGGCGGCGGCTGGGGCGGAGGCCCCGGTGGCGGCCAGCAGGGCGGCGGCGCTCCGGCCGACGACCCGTGGGCGACCGGCGCTCCCGCCGGTGGCAACCAGGGTGGCGGCGGCTGGGGCGGAGGCTCCGGCGGCGGTGGCGGCTACTCGGACGAGCCCCCCTTCTAAGCCTTCGGGCCAGGCCTTCAGGGCCGGTCCGGGTCGAGGGCGGGTCGTATCCCAACTTCTTGATCACACAGGAGAAACACCATGGCGAAGCCGCCTGTGCGCAAGCCGAAGAAGAAGGTCTGCGCTTTCTGCAAGGACAAGGTCACGTACGTGGACTACAAGGACACGAACATGCTGCGGAAGTTCATTTCCGACCGCGGCAAGATCCGTGCCCGCCGCGTGACCGGCAACTGCACGCAGCACCAGCGTGACGTCGCCACGGCCGTCAAGAACAGCCGTGAGATGGCGCTGCTGCCCTACACGTCCACCGCGCGCTAAGGGAAGGGTGACCGACTCATGAAGATCATCCTCACCCACGAGGTCTCCGGCCTCGGTGCCGCGGGCGACGTCGTCGACGTCAAGGACGGCTACGCTCGCAACTACCTGATTCCGCGGAAGTTCGCTATCCGCTGGACCAAGGGTGGCGAGAAGGACGTCGAGCAGATCCGTCGTGCTCGCAAGATCCACGAGATCCAGACCATCGAGCAGGCCAACCAGGTCAAGGCCCAGCTCGAGGGCGTGAAGGTCCGTCTGGCCGTCCGCTCCGGCGACGCCGGCCGTCTCTTCGGTTCCGTCACCCCGGCCGACATCGCGTCCGCGATCAAGGCTTCCGGTGGCCCCGAGGTCGACAAGCGCCGCATCGAGCTGTCCGCTCCGATCAAGACCCTGGGCGCCCACGAGACGTCCGTGCGTCTGCACCCCGAGGTTGCCGCCAAGGTCAACGTCGAGGTCGTCGCGGCCTGATCGCCGCGTGATCGCCGCGCTCGCTTGAGCCGGTGAGGGGCCGCACCCTTTCTGGGGTGCGGCCCCTTTCCCATGGCCTCTTTCTCATGGCCGGGCTTCCACGACGGGACGGCATGTTTCACGTGAAACGGTCAGCGGGTCGCGCCCGTCACGATCCAGCGGCCCGAGCGGCTCCGCAGCCACAGGGTCAGCATCCGGATCGACATCATCAACATCATGGCGCCCCAGAGGGCGGTGAGGCCGCCGCCGAGTGAGGGAACGAGCAGGGCCGCCGGTGCGAACACCACCAGGGTGACGACCATGGCCCAGGCCAGATAGGGGCCGTCCCCCGCTCCCATGAGGACGCCGTCAAGGACGAAGACGATCCCGCAAACGGGCTGCGACAGTGCCACGAGGAGCAGGGCCGGCAGAGCGGCGTCCTTCACCAGGGAGTCGCCGGTGAACAGCGGCAGAAAGAGTGGTCGTGCGGCCACGACGAGAAGGCCCAGGACGACACCGGTCGCGACGCCCCACTGGACCATGCGACGGCAGGCTTCACGGGCTCCCTGGGTGTCGCCCGCTCCGAGGTAGCGGCCGATGATGGCCTGTCCCGCGATCGCTATCGCGTCGAGTGCGAAGGACAAGAGGTTCCACAGGGACAGGACGATCTGGTGGGCGGCGATGTCGGCATCGCCGAGACGGGCCGCGACCGCCGTGGCGATCATGATGATGGCCCGCAGGGACAACGTGCGGACCAGCAGTGGGACGCCGGCCTGAGCCGAGGCCCGGATGCCGACGGCGTCCGGCCGGAGAGAGGCGCCGTGCCGACGGGCCCCGCGGACGACGACGGTCAGATAGACGGCCGCCATGCCGCACTGTGCGATGACCGTGCCCCAGGCCGAACCGGCGATACCGAGCCCTGCGCCGTAGATGAGCCCCGCGTTCAGTGCGGCGTTGGCGATGAATCCCGCGACGGCGACATAGAGCGGGGTCCTGGTGTCATGCAGGCCGCGCAGCACTCCGGTCGCGGCCAGGACGATGAGCATGGCCGGGATGCCCAGCGCGGAGATGCGCAGATAGGTGGTGGCGTAGGGAGCAGCGGTCGTCGAGGCGCCGAGGAGGTCCACGATGCCGGGCGCGAGGGGCAGGACGACGGCGATGACGGCGATGCCGAGCAGCAGCGCCAGCCAGATGCCGTCCATGCCCTGGCGGATGGCTGCCGTGAGATCACCGGCGCCGACGCGGCGGGCCACGCCGGCCGTGGTGGCGTAGGCGAGGAAGACGAAGACACTCACGGCGGTGGTGAGGAGCGCCGAGGCGACGGCGAGACCGGCGAGCTGCGCGGTCCCGAGATGGCCGACGATCGCACTGTCTGCCATGACGAAGAGAGGCTCGGCGACGAGGGCGCCGAAGGCCGGGACGGCCAGCGCGACGATTTCTCGGTCGTGCCGGCGCAGGGCGGCCTTGGGGATCTCTGGAGCCTGTGTCATGAGCATCAATGTAATCGTCCACAGGTAAGAGATGCAATCGGCTATTGATCCTTACTTTTGCTGGTGGGTCGTGTCCTTTCGGGTGCCGTTCGACGCGATCTTGGCCCGACTGGGGAAGTTTTTTCTCTGCACAGCCGGTGGATCGTAAAAATGCAGGTCACAGCCTTGGTCTCGGTGGGATCGAGGGCTTGTTCACAGGGCTTTCCACCGGGTCGTGCACAGGTTTCGGCGAGTTCTCCACAGCATCCGGGCCGTCGTCCACATGGCCTGTGGATAACCAGATTGGCTGACGGTGCCGACGGGCCTACGGTGGTCCGGCGCCCGCTCCCTCACCGGGCTCCGGAAACGTCCTTCTCCGGGCCGGGGAACCGTCACAAACCCGACGCGCCAGAACCGGAGTTGGGCGTCTTATTTGTCAGTGTCGTGCCGTACAACAGAGGACACGGCGAGGTCCGCCGTGCGGACGGGAGGAGGTGGCTCGGTGAGCATTTCCGAGCCCTTGGACGATCCGTGGGCCGACAGCGGGCCCAGCGATCGTCTGCCGGCCTCCCGTCGGCGGGGTGACGTCGGCCGGGGTCGTGACGAGCAGCACGACCGGGGCCGGGAGAACGGCGCCTGGGACGGCGGGGGTTCGTCCTTCGAGCGGGTCCCGCCGCAGGACCTGGACGCCGAGC
Source organism: Streptomyces sp. NPDC047841 (assembly GCF_040704085.1). NCBI lineage: Bacteria > Bacillati > Actinomycetota > Actinomycetes > Kitasatosporales > Streptomycetaceae > Streptomyces > Streptomyces sp. NPDC047841. The sequence goes on along the minus strand of NZ_JBEYRP010000015.1, from coordinate 194,309 downwards.
AGTCCGTGCTGGGCGGCATGCTGCTGTCCAAGGACGCCATCGCCGATGTCGTCGAGATCCTCAAGGGCCACGACTTCTACAAGCCCGCGCACGAGACGATCTACCAGGCCATCCTGGACGTCTACGCCAAGGGCGAGCCGGCCGACCCGATCACCATCGCCGCCGAACTCACCAAGCGCGGCGAGATCAACAAGGTCGGCGGCGCCGCGTATCTGCACGGCCTCGTCCAGACCGTGCCGACGGCGGCCAACGCCGAGTACTACGCGGAGATCGTCCATGAGCGGGCCGTCCTGCGACGCCTGGTCGAAGCCGGTACGCGCATCACGCAGATGGGATACGCGGCCGACGGAGACGTGGACGAGATCGTCAACCGCGCCCAGGCCGAGATCTACGCCGTCACCGAGCAGCGCACCAGCGAGGACTACCTCCCGCTCGGCGACATCATGGAAGGCGCCCTCGACGAGATCGAGGCGATCGGCTCGCGCAGCGGCGAGATGACGGGTGTGCCCACCGGGTTCACGGACTTCGACTCGCTGACGAACGGCCTCCATCCCGGCCAGATGATCGTCATCGCGGCCCGTCCCGCCATGGGTAAGTCGACCCTCGCCCTGGACTTCGCGCGGGCCGCCTCCATCAAGCACAACCTCCCGAGCGTCATCTTCTCGCTCGAAATGGGCCGCAACGAGATCGCGATGCGTCTGCTGTCCGCCGAGGCCCGGGTCGCCCTGCACCACATGCGGTCCGGCACGATGACCGACGAGGACTGGACGCGGCTCGCCCGCCGCATGCCGGACGTGTCGGCCGCGCCGCTGTACATCGACGACTCCCCGAACCTGTCGATGATGGAGATCCGCGCCAAGTGCCGGCGCCTGAAGCAGCGCAACGACCTGAAGCTGGTCGTCATCGACTACCTCCAGCTGATGCAGTCCGGAGGCTCCAAGCGGGCCGAGAGCCGTCAGCAGGAGGTCTCGGACATGTCCCGTAACCTCAAGCTGCTCGCGAAGGAACTGGAGCTCCCGGTCATCGCGCTCTCGCAGCTCAACCGTGGTCCCGAGCAGCGCACCGACAAGAAGCCGATGGTCTCCGACCTGCGTGAGTCCGGTTCCATCGAGCAGGACGCCGACATGGTCATCCTGCTGCACCGCGAGGACGCGTACGAGAAGGAGTCCCCGCGTGCGGGCGAGGCGGACCTGATCGTCGCCAAGCACCGAAACGGTCCGACGGCCACCATCACGGTCGCCTTCCAGGGCCACTACTCGCGTTTCGTGGACATGGCCCAGACCTGATCCACCGGGTGCGGCCACGGTCACGGATGGGGCGCGGGCGGGCACGGCCGGGGGCGCACGGCAAATGCATTCGACGCGCGCCCCCGCACCAGGTGGACTGGGTCCATGACGACAACTCAAGAAGCGCTGCTCCCCGCCACCCGCCGGGCCTTGCTGCACCGGATCGCCGTCGCGCAGGCCGAAGGACGGGCTCCGTCACTGGTCGCCGCGGTGGTCCGGGACGGGCAGGCCGTGTGGCACGGGGCGCGGACCTCGGTGGACGGGCACGGACCGGACGAGACCGTGCAGTACCGGATCGGGTCCATCACCAAGACCTTCACCGCCGTACTGGTGATGCGGCTGCGGGACGAGGGCGTCCTCGACCTCGGTGACCCGCTGGAGAAGCATCTGCCGGGCACCGGTGCGGGGGAGTCGACGATCGTGGAGCTGCTCGCCCACACCGCGGGGCTGGCGGCCGAATCACCCGCGCCCTGGTGGGAACGGACGCCCGGCGCCCTGCGGCCCGAACTGAGCGATGTGCTCGGGGAACAGCCCCTCCTGCATCCCGTCGGCCGCCGGCACCACTACTCCAATCCGGGCTACACCGTCCTAGGCGCCCTCGTGGAAGAGCTGCGCGGCGCCCCCTGGGAGGAGGTGCTGCGCGCGGAGATCCTGGAGCCGCTGGGCCTGCACCGGACGAGCACGCAGCCGGAACCCCCGCACGCGGGCGGATGGGCGGTGCACCCGTGGGCCGACGCGATGCTCCCCGAGCCGATGGAGGACCTGGGCCGGATGGCGCCGGCCGGTCAGCTCTGGTCGACGACCGGGGATCTGGCGCGGTTCGCCGTGTTCCTGGCCCGGGGAGACGAGCGGGTCCTGAGTGCGGAGTCCGTCCGGGAGATGCGTACTCCGGCGGCGCCCGCCGAGGCCGCGGATGTGGTGGACGGGGTCACGTACGGTCTGGGCATGCAGATCCAGTGCCGTGACGGCCGGCTGCTCGTCGGTCACTCCGGTTCCCTGCCGGGGTTTCTGGCGAACCTCACGATCAGCGTGGAGGACGACGTGGCCGCGGTGGTGCTTGCCAACTGCACCAGCGGTCCGCTGCTGGGTGCCGTGGGAGCGGACCTCGTCCGGATCGTCGCGGAGGCGGAGCCGCGGATCCCCGAGCCCTGGCGGCCGCTGCGTGAGGCGGATCCGGCGGTGCTGGAGCTGGTGGGGCAGTGGTACTGGGGCACTCACGCCTTCGGCCTGCGCGCGACCGCGGACGGCCTGCTCGCGTTGGCACCCCTGACGGGTGGCGGACGGAAGGCCCGTTTCCGTCCGAACGGCGACGGCACCTGGACCGGGCTGGAGGGCTACTACGCCGGTGAGCTGCTGCGGCCCGAACGGCGCCCGGACGGATCGGTGAGTCACCTGGATCTCGGCTCATTCGTGTTCACCCGGCAGCCGTACGCCCCCGAGGCACCGGTGCCTGGTGGCGTGGACCCGGAGGGATGGCGGGGCATCGGCTAGCCCGGATGCATACAAGGGGTGTGTTTCACGTGAAACACACCCCTGTCCCGTTCTTCGGGTCGCCGTCAAAGACGGAGCTTGAAGCCCTCGTGTGAGGCGGTGAAGCCCAGCCGCTCGTAGAAACGGTGTGCGTCGGTCCGCGTCTTGTCGGACGTGAGCTGGACCATCTGGCAGCCGAGCTGTCGGGAGGTGTCGATCGCCCACTCGATCAGCCGGCTCCCCAACCCGCTGCCCCGCTCATCGGCGTGGATGCGCACGGCCTCGATCAGCGCGCGCGTGGCCCCCTTGTGGGAAAGCCCGGGGATGATCGTCAGTTGGAGGGTGCCGATCACACGGCCTTCGCGCACGGCGACGACGACGTGCTGATGGGGGTCGGCAGAGAGGCGTTCCAGCGCGTTCCGGTACGGCGTGAGATCGTCGGGCGACTCACGCTGGACCCCGAGCGGGTCGTCGGCGAGCATCGCCACGATCGCCGGGAGGTCGTCAGCGGTCGCGGCGCGAATCTCAAGATCGTCCATAGGCGCACCCTATGCGGGCACGTTCAGGGACTCCACCACGCGCACCAGCGGTGCGAGTTCCGGGCTCTGGGCGGCACTGTCCAGGGCCTCGCGCAGGGCGGCGTCATTGGTGGGCCGCGCCTCCTCCAGCAACCGCAGGCCCGCCGGGGTGACGTTGGTGTAGATGCCGCGCCGGTCGGTGGGGCACAGATAGCGCTCCAGCAGGCCGCGGTCCTCCAGCCGGGTCACGAGGCGGGTGGTGGCGCTCTGGCTGAGCACGACCGCGTCGGCGACCTGCTTCATCTGCAGATGGCCGCCCTCCCCGTCGTGCTGTCTGCTGAGGACATCCAGCAGTGAGTACTCGCGGACGCTCAGGTCGTGTTTGGCCTGCAGAGCGCGCTCGATGTGCGCCTCGATCCGTCCGTGCAGCGCAGAAAGGGCGCACCAGCCCTGTGCGAGGGCGGTGAGCGCGGGGTCCGTCGCTGTCATTGGCGTTCTTCCTCCGTCCCGGAGTTGCTGCACCCCCAGGGTAGACCACCGGCGCAATAGTCGTCGGTTGCATTTATCCCGCGCCTGCAACTATTGTGGTCGAACGCAAAGCGCTCCTGCAATCTTCTGGGAAGGTGTACCCCTTCATGCCTCTCGCGCTTCTGGCCCTCGCGATCGGGGCCTTCGGAATCGGAACGACCGAGTTCGTGATCATGGGTTTGCTGCCCGAGGTCGCGGCCGACTTCGGGGTCTCCATCCCCACGGCGGGCCTGCTCGTGACCGGCTACGCGCTCGGCGTGGTCATCGGCGCGCCGCTGATGACCGTGCTCGGCACCAAGGTCCCGCGCAAGCGGATGCTGATGCTGCTGATGGGCCTGTTCATCGCCGGAAACCTGCTCTCGGCCGTCGCCCCGGCCTTCGCGGTCATGCTGATCGGACGGGTCGTCGCCTCGCTCGCCCACGGCGCCTTCTTCGGCATCGGCTCGGTCGTCGCCGCCGAGCTGGTCGCGCCCCACAAGAAGGCCGGCGCCATCGCCATGATGTTCACCGGTCTGACCATCGCCAACGTCGTCGGCGTCCCACTGGGCACGTTCATCGGGCAGAGCGCAGGCTGGCGCGTCACCTTCGCCATCGTCGCCGCCCTCGGTGTCGTCGGCCTCGCCGGTATCGCCAAGCTCGTTCCGGAGCTGCCGCGGCCGGAGGGCGTACACCTCCGCCACGAGCTGGCCGCCTTCAAGAACGCGCAGGTCCTGCTGGCCATGGCGATGACCGTCCTCGGCTTCGGCGGTGTCTTCGCGGCCATCACCTACATCGCCCCGATGATGACCCACATCGCCGGCTTCGCCGACGGCTCCGTCACCTGGCTGCTGGTCCTGTTCGGCCTCGGTATGGTCGGCGGCAACCTCATCGGCGGCAAGTTCGCCGACCGCGCCCTGATGCCGATGCTGTACGTCTCCCTGGGCGCGCTGGCCGTCGTCCTGGCGCTCTTCACGCTCACCGCCCACAACAAGATCGCGGCCGCGGTGACCATCGCTCTGATCGGCGCCCTCGGCTTCGCCACCGTGCCCCCGCTGCAGAAGCGCGTCCTCGACCAGGCACACGGCGCTCCGACGCTCGCCTCGGCCGTCAACATCGGCGCCTTCAACCTGGGCAATGCCCTGTCCGCCTGGCTCGGCGGCATCGTGATCGCGGCCGGCTTCGGTTACACGTCCCCCAACTGGGTCGGCGCCGCCCTCGCCGCCGCCGCCCTTGTCCTTGCCTTCGTCTCGGCGGCCCTGGAGCGCCGTGACGGCGCCCGGGGGAGCGTGACGGCCTCCGGCACGGCGGTGGACCAGCGGGCGCCCGTCCACCACTGAGCGCCCGCGCCCCGGGCGCCTCACAGCAACAGACCTCCGTACCGATCCCTCGGTACGGAAAGCACCCACACAGCACCACCCGAGGAGACATCTCCATGCCCACCACCGCTGTCGCCCCGCTCAGCATCGAGGACGCCGAGCTGTTGGTCGCCACCGCCCGCCGGGCGGCCGAGGACGCCGGAGTCGCCGTCAGCGTGACCGTCCTGGACGCCGGTGGCCACCTGCTCGCCTTCCGCCGGGACGACCGTGCCGTGCTGATCTCCGGCGAGACCAGCACCCGCAAGGCCTACACGGCCCTCCAGCTGAACGCGCCCACCGCCGACCTCGTCGACGCCGTTCAGCCCGGCGGCCTCTTCCACACCCTGCCCACGGCACTCGACCGGCCCCTGCTGTTCATCGCGGGCGGTGTCCCCGTCCACCGCGACGGCCGGCTGGTCGGCGCGATCGGTGTCGGCGGCGGTGCTCCGGACCAGGACCACGGCTTCGCCACCGCGGCCGTGCGGGCCCTGGCCTGAGCCACGGCGACAGCCCGGACCTCATGACACCGGCCCCGCCGCTTCGAGCGGCGGGGCCGGTGCGCGTCCGTCCGTCGGCTCAGCCCGCGGCGACCGTCAGCGGTGCGAACCGCCGGGTCCAGTCCCCCGGCAGGTCCGTGATGCCGTAGGTCATCACCGAGTTGAAGGCCACGGAGGCCAGGCCGCGCTCCTTCACCCAGGTCAGCAGCCCTTCATGGCGCACGTCGATGTCCGTCCGCAGTGGCCGGTCGGTATGGGCCGCCAGCGAGGCGATCAATGCCTTGGCGGTCTCCGTGTCCCGGGCGATCAGCGGACCGACGACATGGGTGTCCATATTGGGCCACGCGGCGGTGTAACCGATGAGGCGGCCGTCCTCCTCGGCCACCCGGAGCTGATCGGCGAAGGCGGGCAGGCGAGTGATCAGAGCGGTGCGATCGGTACCGAACACCTCCTCGTCGAGGCGCAGGATCGCCGGGAGGTCCTCTGCGGTGGCCGCGCGTGTGGCGATCCCGGAATCCCGGCCGCCGGGGAGGAAGCGGCCCCTCAACATCTCCGCCCGGCCCGTCACCTTGAAGCCCAGCTCCTCGTACAGAGGACGGCCGTACGGGGTGGCGTGCAGGGTCAGCGGAGTCGTCCCCATGCTGGACAGCACATGCCGCATCAGCCGGCGGCCGACGCCCTGACGGGCGTGTCGCCGGGCCACCAGCACCATGCCGATGGCGCCGAGATCCGGCCGCCCCCACCCGCCGTACTCCGTGACCACACACGCGGCGACAAGGCCGCCCTCAGGGTCGTCGATGCCGACGCCCTTCCCGGCCGTGAGAAGGAACCCCCACTTGTGTTCCTCGCGTGGCCACCCCCGGTCTTCGGACAGGTCGGCGCAGGCAGTGAGATCGCGAGGCGTCAGGCGGCGAATGGGCAGAGCGGTGAGGGAAGGAGTTGGCACGCAGGTCAGGCTGTCCGACGGGCACCCTCGCCGTCCACCCGTTTCGATGCGGACGCACGTGCTTTTGGCCATCTCGTAGCCCTGTGCACAGCCCGTGGACAGGCTCTGCGTGTTTCACGTGAAACATCGGCAGGTCACTAGCCTCCGGCCATGGCGGGGCTTCACTCGACGGCACGTTGCTGCTGCTCGGAACGACCGGAGGTCCCGCGAGGATGACCGCGCCTAGCCGAGGTCGGGGGCGTGCATGGCCCGTACCCCTTCGATGTTCCCGTCCAGGTAGTGGCGCAGGGACAGTGGGACGAGATGGACGGATGCGATGCCGACGCGGGTGAACGGAACACGGACGATCTCGTACTCGCCGGCGGGTTCGTCCACTTCGGGGCCGTGACGCAGGGAAGGGTCCATAGACTCCAGCCGACAGACGAAGAAGTGCTGTACCTTCACCCCGGTCGCGCCGCCGTCGTCACCGATGTGCTCCACCGTGTCCACGAAACACGGCACCACGTCGGTGATCTTGGCGCCGAGTTCCTCCTCCACCTCACGGTGCAGGGCGTCCACGACGGTCGAGTCCCCGGGTTCGACTCCCCCGCCGGGAGTGACCCAGTAGGGATCTACACCCGGCTTGGTGCGCTTGATCAGGATCAGGTCGTCACCGTCCAGGAGAACGGCACGGGCGGTGCGCTTGACCACGGGTCGGACGGTCATGGGAGAAATGTGGCCCGGCTGGTTCCACGTGAAACATCGCAAAGTGCCACGACCTGACCGCAGCACGTGTATCCGTGCCGTGCGGCGTCAGCACCAGGCCGTGGCGGCACGCTGGAGCCACTCATGGGCCCGGGCGATATGGGGCAGGGCGAGCGTGCCGGTCCGCACCACCAGGAAGTACGTACGCAGGGGCGGGACCGCCGGATCGTGCAGGGTGACGATCGAGCCGTCCTCCAGTGCCGGGGCACACAGGTAGCGGGGCAGCACCGCCAGTCCGGCCCCGGCGGTGACGCAGGAGAGCACGGCCCGGAGATCCGGGACGATGACCGTGCCCGTGGCGGCCGGGCGGGAGTCGAAGACGGAGGCCCAGTAGCGCGAGACGAACGGCAGCGATTCGTGGACCTCCACGAGCGGCAGGTGCTCCAGGGCCGGGGCGCCCTTCAGCCGCAGGGTGTCCGAGTCGATCCGCTCAGCCCAGCGAGGGGCCGCCACCAGCACATGCTCCTCGTCGCAGAGCGGGGTGGCGGTGAGCAGGGCCCCACGCGGCCATGCCGTGCTGATGGCCAGGTCATGAAGGCCGCAGGCCAGCCCCTTCAGCACCTCTTCGGTCGTCCCGAAGGAGGCCCGTAACGCGAAGCTCCGGCCGTCGTCGCCGGTCAGCTCGCTGAGTGCCGGCAGAGCACGTTCGGCGGTGAACTCGGCGGGACCCGCCAGGTGCAGCGTCCGGGACGAGCACTCGTCGTCCAGGCCGCTCTCCACTATCTCCACCAGGGCGTCGAGATGCGGTGCGGCCCTGTGCGCCAGTTCGTCGCCGACGGTCGTCGGGGTCACTCCGCGCGCCTGGCGGAGGAACAGCGGTCTGCCGAGCTGACGCTCCAGCGTGCGGATCTGCGAGGTGACGGCGGGCTGGGAGAGGCCGAGCAGGGCTGCGGCCCGGGTGAAGGAGCCGGCTCTGTGCACGGCGACGAAGGTCCGCAGCAAGGCCAGATCCATGGCACGCCCTCCCCTGTCGCTGCCTCCTCCGGCCCCCAGGCAGGCACCAACTATAAATATGTCGATAGGCTTCTGTCGTTAGCGTGATTGGACACTGACCCAGAGTCAACTAGCCTGGTTCGCACGGTCTTTCCCCTGGGAAAGCCGCAGACGGTCCGAGCCACGAGGGGGGAGGCTCGGACCGTCCTGACGACAGCGGCGGGGGAGACGGACGCTACTCGGCGGACTCGTCCAGGGCGCGCAGCACGTCTGCCACCAGGTCCTCCGGGTCCTCCGCGCCGACGGACATGCGGATGAAGCCCTCCGGGACGGCGTCCCCGCCCCAGCGGCGGCGGCGTTCGGCCGTGGACCGCACCCCGCCGAAACTCGTCGCGTCCTCCACCAGCCTCAGGGCAGCCAGGAAACGCTCGGCACGCGCGCGCGTGGGCAGGGTGAACGAGACGACGGAGCCGTAGCGCCGCATCTGCTGCGTGGCGGTCTTGTGCGAGGGGTCGTCGGGCAGGCCCGGGTAGCGCAGGCCGGAGACCTCGGGCCGCTGCCGCAGTGCCTCGGCGACGGCCAGGGCAGTGGCGTTCTGCCGGTCGACGCGCAGCTGGAGCGTGGCGATGGACCGGTGCGCGAGCCATGCCTCCATGGGGCCGGAAATGGCGCCGACGATCTTGCGCCAGCGGCGCACGGCGGCCATCGCCTCGGTGTCGCGGCCGGTGACGTAACCCAACAGGACATCGCCGTGGCCGGTGAGCTGCTTGGTACCGCTCGCCACGGAGAAGTCGGCGCCCAGCTCCAGCGGACGCTGGCCGAGCGGGGTGGCCAGGGTGTTGTCGACGGCCACCAGGGCGCCACGCGCGTGGGCGGTCTCGGCCAGGCGCCGGATGTCGCAGACGTCGAGCCCGGGGTTGGACGGCGACTCGATCCACAGCAGCCGGGCCCCGTCGAGCACCTCCAGCTGGGCGTCCCCGCCGGTCGGCGCCGTGCGGACCTCCACGCCGTACGCCTCCAGCTGGGCGCCGACCAGCGGCAGCACCTGGTAGCCGTCGGACGGCAGGACGACCGCGTCCCCGGCGCGCAGCTGCGAGAACAGCACGGCGGAGATCGCCGCCATGCCGGAGGCGAAGACCAGCGTCTCGGCGTCCTGCCCGGGTGCCTCCAGCTCGCTGACGGCCCGCTCCAGCAGCGTCCAGGTCGGGTTGTCGTCCCGGCCGTACGCATACGGTCCCGAGACCTCACCGGGCAGGTGGAAGTGGGCCGCGAACACCGGTCCGGGCAGGGTCGGCTCGTTCTTGGCCGGCTCCGGCAGTCCCGCCCGCACCGCGCGCGTGCCGTCGCCGACGCGGCCCTCGTCCTTCGTGGCGTCGCTCATGCGGCCCGTCCTTCCAGTTCGTCCCTCACGGCGGCGAGCAGACCGGTGCTCGCCGCCTCCACCATCTCAAGACACTCCTCGAAGCCGTCCCGGCCCCCGTAGTACGGGTCCGGCACGTCGAGGTCATCACCGGCGGCGGGGTCGTAGGAGCGCAGCAGGCGTATCTTGCGCGCGTCCTCCGCGGTGGGCGCCAGACGGCGCAGGGCCTTGAGATGACCGGTGTCGAGGGCGATCACGAGGTCGAGACCGGCGAACCACGACGGCAGGAACTGGCGGGCGACGTGCTCGCTGTCGTAGCCGTGCTCCTGAAGGACCGAGACGGTACGCGGGTCGGCGGGCTCGCCCTCGTGCCAGCCGCCGGTGCCGGCGCTGTCGACCGCCACCAGGTCCTCCAGCCCGGCCTCCGCCACGCGCGCGCGGAAGACGGACTCCGCCATCGGGGAGCGGCAGATGTTGCCGGTGCACACGAAACAGACGCGGTAGGTCATGTACTCAGTCCTCGTCGGGCAGGACGACGTGCAGCGCCCAGGAGACGACGGAGATGATCAGGCCGCCGACGACGGCCGTCCAGAAACCGTCCACATGGAAACTCAGGTCCAGCTTGCCGCAGACCCAGGAGGTCAGCAGCAGCATCAGCGCGTTCACGACCAGGGTGATCAGGCCCAGGGTCAGGATGAACAGCGGGAAGGTGAGCACCTTCACGATCGGCTTGACCAACCAGTTCACCAGGCCGAAGATCAACGCGACGACGATCAGCGTGCCGGCCTTCTTGGCGGTGCTGTCACCCGTCAGGGTGATCTTGTCGAGCAGCCATACAGCGACCGCCAGGGCGCCTGCGTTGGCGATCGTCTTGACTACGAAATTCTTCATGTGTCTGATCGTGGCAGACCGGGCGGACCGTGGCCGGACGGACGGCGAGCGGTGCGACGGCGGGCAGCGGAACAGCGAGCAGTGAGGCGAGGGCGACAGCGGCGATGAAGGCATTCCGGCTGGATGATCTGGAGGCGGAACGCGCCGCCAACGAAGGCGCCTACCTGCAGTTCCTGCGCGAGCGGAACATGTCGGTGGGCCTCTACGCCCTCGACGCGGGTGAGCACGACCCGCAGAATCCGCACGGCCAGGACGAGGTGTACGTCGTGGTCAGCGGCCGGGCGTCGATCACCGTCGGCCTGGAGACGACGCAGGTGGCGCGGGGCAGCATCGTGTACGTGCCCGCCGGGGTCCCCCACAAGTTCCACCACATCAGCGAGGACCTCAGGGTGCTCGTCGTCTTCTCTCCACCCGAGGCGTGACCCCGCGGCCCCGAGTTCCCTAGGGGACGGGTCAGGGGAGGACAAGGGATGCGAGGCCCCCCTGAGGGCCCTCCGCGGCCCTAGCATCGAGTGCGGAACATCGACAACGCACATGAACGCAAAGGACGAGGGCGATGCGAGAGATCTTCGCGGGGCTGCCGTGGTGGGTGAAGTGGGTCGCGGTGCCAGTCATCGCCCTGGTCGTGTTCGGCGGCCTGATAGCGACGGTGGTCGGGTTCGTGATCGGTCTGCTGTTCAAGGCGTTGGTCTTCGTCGCCCTGGTCGGCGGACTGATCTACGTCGTCCGCAAGTTCATGGGGAACTCCTCGTCACGCAGCGACTGGTGAGACGCCCGGGAGCCGGTCACCCGTGACGGAGGGCCGGTTCCCTCGGGGGAGGGAAGTTTCTCCCGGGAGCCGTCCGCGGGCGGTGGCGGGCGGTTAAAGTCCGGAACTCCCCACGGGGGTCCTGCGCCGTGGGCGGCGCAGACCCCCCTCCGTGCTCTTGTCGCACGGGCTGCCCCTCGCGCTCCGGGAGTGACCCTTGGCCACGGTTGACACCGCACCGGCAGAACCCCACGCACCCCCCGCCCCACCGCGTTCCTGCGCACCCCCCGTCCAGCGACCGGTCCCGCTGGCCGTCCCGGGCCAGCCACAGGCGACGGACATCCCCGGACCCCCACGCGCCGCGGACGCTCCGGGACCCCCACGCGCCGAGGACGCCCCCGGACCCCCGCGAGCAGCGGACCGCTGCGGGCGACCGCTTTCCGCCGGCCGGCCGGGACCACCGGCCGCCCCCGCCCCCGTCGCCACGCTCATCGGGTCCGTCCAGCGCGCCATGCGCCTGCTGGAGACCGTCGCCGCGCACGCGTACGGCGCTCCCGCCAAACAACTCGCCCGTGAGACCGGCCTCGCGCTGCCCACGACGTACCACCTGCTGCGCACCCTGGTCCACGAGGGCTATCTGCGCCGCGAGAAGGGGCTGTTCTTCCTCGGTGACGCGGCGGAGCGACTGGGCCGCAGTGGAGCGCAGCAGAAACGTCGCAGCACGGTGGCGGACACGCTCGCGCACTGGCGCGATTCCATCGGAGTGCCGGTGTACTACGCGATGTACCGGGACGGCGAGATCGAGGTCATGTGCGTCTCCGCCTCCCGTCAGGCGCCCGCGGTGGAAGAGTGGGCGGACTTCCGGGAGACCGGCCACGCGCACGCGATCGGACAGTGCCTGCTCTCCCAGCTGGACGAGGACGCGCGGCGCGACCACCTCGCCCGGTATCCCGTGCGGCCCATCACGCCGTACACCGTGCGCGACAACGACGTGCTGCTGCGTCGGCTCGCCCGGACGCGGCGCATGGAACCGGTGGTGGAGCGCCAGGAGTACGCGGTCGGCACCGTCTGCGCGGCGGTCCCGATCACGGTCGGCACCACCGCGGCCACCATGGCCATCTCCTTGCCCGTCCACCAGGCCGACCGGCTGATGCCCGCCGCGCACCGGCTCCAGGGGGAGATCGGGCGGCACCTGGGGTCGCTCAGCCTCTCTATCAGTATCTGAAAACTCACTCCTTGTGATCTCTTGTGTACTTTCAGCAAGATTTGACCACGGTCAGAGGGATCAATCCCGGCCAGTCGATGTCATATGACGGGATAGGCAATGCGCGAGTCCGTACAGGCAGAAGTCATGATGAGCTTTCTCGTGTCGGAGGAGCTCTCCTTCCGCATCCCGGTGGAGTTGCGCTACGAGACCTGTGATCCGTATGCCGTACGCCTCACCTTCCATCTGCCCGGCGACGCCCCGGTGACCTGGGCCTTCGGGCGGGAGCTGCTGATCGACGGGGTCGGCCGCCCGTGCGGGGAGGGGGACGTGCACATCGCCCCCGTCGAGTCCGAGGTGCTCGGTGAGGTGCTGATCCGGCTTCAGGTCGGCGGCGACCAGGCCCTGTTCCGCTCGTCGGCGCCACCGCTCGTGGCCTTCCTCGACCGGACGGACAAGCTCGTTCCGCTCGGCCAGGAGGGTGCGCTCGCCGACTTCGACGCCCATCTCGACGAGGCCCTGGACCGCATCCTGGCAGAGGAGCAGAGCGCCGGCTGAAACGCTGGGCAAGGGGTGGTGGGCGGTCCGCCGTGCCACACGGCTGTGCAGGAACGCTTCTGCGGCGGACGGCTGACGGCTAGCGGCTCATCCCTCCGTGCGTCACCGCGTCCGGCTCATCTTCCCGCGTCACCGCTTCCGGCGTCGGCCCCGGCCGCCGCGTGCCGGTGCGGGCTGTGTCGCTGCGGTCGCCGGGGCAGCAGGACCGGTCCGGTCGGCCGACACGACGAGCGCGGCCAGTGCGGTGGTGACCGGGACCGAGGCGACCAGACCGATCGAGCCGACCAGCGTGCGCACGATCTCCTCGGCCACCAGCTCGCTGTTGGCCACGGTGCCGATGCTGCTCTGCGCGATCGAGAACAGCAGCAGCAACGGCAGTGCGGCACCGGCGTAGGCGAGCACCAGGGTGTTGACCACGGACGCGATGTGGTCGCGGCCGATGCGGATGCCCGCCCGGTACAGCCCGCGCCAGCCCATCGACGGATTGGCCTCGTGCAGCTCCCAGACGGCCGAGGTCTGTGTCACCGTCACGTCGTCCAGGACGCCGAGCGAACCGATGATGACGCCGGCCAGCAGCAGACCGCTCATGTCGATCGACGGATACAGGCCGTGGATCAGGCCGGTGCTGTCGTCCGTGTTACCGGTCAGTGCGGCCCAGCCGATGAACAGTGACCCGAGCATGCCGATCAGGCAGAGCGAGATCAGCGTGCCGAGCACCGCCACCGACGTGCGCGCCGACAGCCCGTGGCACATGTACAGGGCGATGAGCATGATGGCGCTCGCCCCCACCACGGCCACCAGCAGCGGGTTCGCCCCCTCCAGGATCGCCGGCAGGATGAACAGCGTCAGCACGAGGAAACTCACGGCGAGTGCGACCAGTGCCATGACTCCGCGCACCCGGCCCACGACCACGACGGCCACCGCGAAGATCCCCGCGAGCAGTGCCATGGGGAACTTCCGGTTCACATCGGTCACCGAGTACTGCAGGTCCTTGGGGGCCGAGGGCTCGTAGGCGACCACGACCTTCTCGCCCTGGTGCAGTTGCCGCGACTGGTCGGGCTGCACGATCTCGGTGAAGGTACGGCCCTCGTCCTTACCGGTGTCGATCCGGATGGTGGCCCTCTTGCAGGTCCGGTTGGCCTCCGCCTCCGCCGGCGTGCCCTCGGCGGTGGAGGTGTCGCCGGCCGGAGTGCCGCCGGAGGCGTTCACCGACTTGCAGCTGACCTCGACGACCCTGCTGACCGTGGCCTGTTGGGTCTGCCGGTCGAAGCCGACGCCGGTGCGCTTGTGGGAGGGGGCTTGCCCCGGCCAGAGCACCACGAGGCCGACCAGGACCGCTGCGGTGAAGGGGACCAGGACCGCCGCGATGACCTTGCGCAGGTGCCGGGAGACGGGGGTGGCGGGCCCGTGGCTGTGGCCGTGTGAGTGGCCGTGGCCGCGTGGACCGTGGCTGTGTCCGTCACCCTGTTCCGGGCCGTCTCGGCGGGGCGGCTCGGGCGGCTGGTAAGGGTACTGCTCGATCCTGGTCACCGCCCGATCATCGCAAGAACGGCGGAGGGCCCACTGTTCACCGCGCCACACATGGCGCTAGCGTGGAGGCACCTTTGCACACGCGGGAGCTCGGAGCACCGGGCTGAGAGGGCGCTGACCTCCGTACACGCGATGTTTCACGTGGAACAAGAGGTGTTCCGCAGGAAACGTCGCCAGACGGACACCGCTGCGTCGACCGCCGAACCTGTTACCGGGTAATGCCGGCGTAGGGAGTAGGTCTCATGGCCAACAAGGACGCACGCACGCCTGCCTCCGTCCAGGACGAGAAGTCCCCGGAGGCCGGGAAGTCCATCGGCTGGCACAAGGCGTACGTCGAGGGCTCGCGCCCCGATCTGCGCGTGCCGGTCCGTCAGGTGCACCTCACCAACGGGCAGTCGGTCACGCTGTACGACACATCGGGCCCGTACACCGATCCACTCGCCGACACGGACGTCCGCCGTGGCCTGCCGCCGCTGCGGGAGAACTGGATCACCGCCCGCGGCGATACCGAGGAGTACGCGGGACGTCCGGTCCGTGCCGAAGACGACGGCATCAAGCACACCTCGCCGCGCGGCGGGCTGCGGAACCTGGACGCGGTCTTCCCCGGACGCCCGCGTCAGCCGCGACGGGGCCGCGACGGCCAGGCGGTGACGCAGCTCGCGTACGCCCGCCGTGGCGAGATCACGCCGGAGATGGAGTTCGTGGCGCTCCGGGAGAACGTTTCCCCCGAGGTGGTGCGCGAGGAGATCGCGGCGGGCCGGGCGGTGCTGCCCGCCAACGTCAACCACCCGGAGATCGAGCCGATGATCATCGGCAAGCGGTTCCTGGTGAAGGTGAACGCCAACATCGGCAACTCCGCGGTGACGTCCTCCATCGAGGAGGAGGTCGAGAAGATGACCTGGGCGACCCGCTGGGGCGCCGACACGGTCATGGACCTGTCCACCGGCCGCAACATCCACACCACTCGCGAGTGGGTCCTGCGCAACTCCCCCGTTCCCATCGGCACGGTGCCGCTCTACCAGGCACTGGAGAAGGTCGACGGCAAGGCCGAGGAACTGACCTGGGAGATCTACAAGGACACCGTCATCGAGCAGGCCGAGCAGGGCGTGGACTACATGACGGTCCACGCGGGCGTCCGGCTGGCCTACGTGCCGCTCACTGCCCATCGCAAGACCGGCATCGTCTCGCGCGGCGGTTCGATCATGGCCGCGTGGTGCCTGGCGCACCACAAGGAATCGTTCCTGTACGAGAACTTCGAGGAGCTGTGCGAGATCCTCGCCGCCTACGACGTCACGTACTCGCTGGGTGACGGCCTTCGGCCGGGGTCGATCGCGGACGCCAACGACGAGGCGCAGTTCGCGGAGTTGAGGACGCTCGGGGAACTCAACCGGATTGCCAGGCGTTTCCACGTACAGACGATGATCGAGGGCCCGGGACACGTCCCGATGCACAAGATCAAGGAGAACATCGACCTTCAGCAGGAGATCTGCGATGAAGCCCCGTTCTATACGCTCGGCCCGCTGACCACGGACGTCGCGCCGGCGTACGACCACATCACCTCCGGCATCGGTGCCGCGATGATCGCCTGGTGGGGTACGGCGATGCTCTGCTACGTCACGCCCAAGGAGCACCTCGGCCTGCCCAACCGGGACGACGTCAAGACCGGCGTCATCACCTACAAGATCGCCGCACACGCGGCCGACCTCGCCAAGGGGCATCCCGGAGCGCAGGAGTGGGACGACGCGCTGTCCGACGCCCGCTTCGAGTTCCGCTGGGAGGACCAGTTCAACCTCGCGCTGGACCCGGACACGGCACGGGAGTTCCACGACGAGACCCTGCCGGCCGAGCCCGCCAAGACGGCGCACTTCTGCTCCATGTGCGGCCCGAAGTTCTGCAGCATGAAGATCTCGCAGGACATCCGGCGTGAGCACGGCGGCAGCCGGGCCGAGATCGAGGAGGGCATGGCCCGGAAGTCACAGGAGTTCGCGGCCGCGGGCAACCGGGTGTACCTGCCGATCGCGGACTGAGCGCAGCACGCTGAACTCGCCGCGCCGGCCGGTCCCATGACGGCCGGCTGGTGCGGCGGGGCCTGAGGGCCGACGGCCGGCCGGTGTGGTGGCAGCACACCGGTGGGCCGGCCGGATCACTCGGGCTGGTGTTCCGGGCCTCCGAAGTCCGGGCTCGTGTAGTCGGGGCTGGTGAAGCTCGGGCGGCCGGTCGCGGTGCCGTCGCCGGGGCTGCTGAAGCCGGGGCGGTCGTAACCGAGGCGGGGTATGCGGCCGGTCGGTGCGGGCGGGATCGACGAGTGCCCGGCGGTGGTGCCGGGCTCGGCGAGTGCCTCCCGGAGGAAGGGCAGGATGCCGCGCTCCAGCAGGGCGTCCCGCCACGCCTCCCTGGCCCTTGCGAGTTCCTCGCGGGCCGCGTCCCGTGCCCGGTCGTCCGCCGGGGTGCTGTTGCGCAGAGCGGTGAGCAGCAGTCCGACCGCGGCGACGAGGACGGTCGCCGCGGTGACGGCACCGAACACCCACCCGGCGGTGAGCATGGTCCGGGCGAAGGTGCGGCCGGGGTCGAGCGCCTTCAGGACGTAGCCGACGAGCAGGAAGATCACCGCGGCGGTCCCGGAGAGGACGGGAGCCAGGACGGCGACGACCGCGATGGCGCCCGCGCCGGTGCTCTCGGCGGCTTCCCCGAGGGTGGTGGCGAGGCCCGCGGCGGTCGAACCCGGGCTGTCCTCCTCGGAGTCGCCGACGGCCGGCGGGCCGGACAGCGCCGGGTGACGCAGTGCGTCGCGCAGCTTGACGTAGTGCTGGTACTCGGCCGCCGCCGCCGGCGTGATCAGGGCGGAGGCGTTGAGGGCCATGGTGCGCAGTTGTTCGGAGTTGAGCCGCTGTCCGACAGCGGCCAGTTCCGGTCGGTGCGGTGCGGAGCGCAGCGCCTCATCGAGGAGCCGCTCGAATTCCTGGCGGTCCTCGCTCTGCAGGTGCTGCGGAACGCTGTTCATGTGCATCCCCCGATGCTCCGTAGGGCTTGGGGCTCGCACGCCGGCGAGCCGTCGGGCAGAAACGGAGGGGAGCCTGCTACGGATAAGCCGATGGTAGAGCCGTGACGGCGCGCGGTGACAGGGGATTGCCGGAATTCGCGGTCCGGCCTGCGGGTACGCGGCTGGGGGATGCCTGCCGGACTAACGGTCAGCCGTCGAGGGGAAGTTGTTGGACCAGCAGTTTCCCGGCCATGGTCACTCCACCGTCCATGGCGATGGCGAGTCCGTCGGCGTAGACGTGCGGTCCCTCGACGACCGGGCGGGTGCTCTCCTCGCCGTCCTCGGAGCCGACCTGGCCGAGGAGATAGGGAATGGGGCTGTGCCCATGAACGACCCGGGTGCCGCCGTACGTATCGAGGAGCGAGCGTACGGCGTCGGCGCCGCCCTCGTCGCGGAAGGAGAAGCGTTTGGTGAACTTGCGGAACAGGTCCCAGACCTCGTCGGCGTCGTTGCGGGTCAGAGCCTCGCGGACGGTGTCGTTGACCGCCTCGATGGAGTCGCCGTAATCGAGGTAGGCGGTGGTGTCCGAGTGGAGGAGCAGATAGCCGTCGACCTCCTCGACGGCGTCGAGGCGGGCCATCCACTGCAGATGGTGGTCCTGGAGGCGGTCCATGTCGGTCTTCTGGCCGCCGTTGAGCAGCCAGGCCGCCTGGAAGGTGGCGGTGCCCGCGCCGGAGGTGACGGGCGTGTCGCCGAACCGCTTGGCACCGAGGAGCAGCAGCTCGTGGTTGCCCATGAGGGCCTTGCAGTAGCCGCCGGCCGCCGCGGCCTCGGCGGACAGCCGCATGACCAGGTCGATGACGCCGATGCCGTCCGGGCCGCGGTCGGTGAAGTCGCCGAGGAACCACAGCCGGGCGGTGCCGGCGCACCACTGGCCCGAGGCGTCGATCAGGCCCTGCTCCTGCAGGGCCGCCACCAGCTCGTCCAGGTAGCCGTGGACGTCGCCGACGACGTAGAGCGGGCCGGGCCCGGTCGCGGGCTGCGGGGCCGGGGCGGCGGGGGCGGGCTCGACGGGCAGCTGGAGGGTGTCGCCGCGGTTGATGACGGGCAGGTCGCGCTGGGTCGGGGTGTAGCCCTCGGGGTACGCCTCGTCGGCGGGCGGTACGACGTCGCCGGGGTGGACGTGCTGGACGTACGGACCGGTCTCGTGGACGTACGCGGGTACCCGGAAATCGCGCAGCGTCGCCGTCCGCTCCGCCTCGGGTCCCTGACCGGCCCCCTGAGTCATCAGACCCCTCCACCATCGCGCCGCATCTGCACCGCTTCGGACTGCCTGGTCGCAGCGGTCCGCGGTGTCGTGGGCCCATCATAGGAACGCGCGTCGCGCCGTGTGATGACCCAGGGGTGGTGAATCGGAACAAGACTCCAGTTCACCGTGGCATTCGCCCCGTTTGGGCAGATGTTCGACGGGCTGTCGGCCGGCCGGTCCCTCGGTCCGGCGGGTCCGGCCCGCCCGCGGTGCGCCGACGGGTCACCCTGTGCCGCACCGGCCGGGTCCACGCGGAGGCCGGTGCGGCGGGCGGTGCTACGTGTCGTCCGGTGTCCGCGGCGGGCTGACCGTCGTGCGCGGCGACCGCCGCTGGGACGAGGTGCGCACGATCAGTTCGGTCGGTATCACCTGCTCGACGGGCTGGTCCGACTCGACGCCCTCGATGGCGTCGATGAGGAGCTGGACGACGGCGGTGCCGATGCGGCGCGGCTTCAGGGACAGGGTGGTGATGGGTGGCTCGGTGCTGGCGTACACGGTGGACTCGCTGCAGCACACGAGCAGCAGGTCGTCGGGGACGCGCAGGCCGTAGCGGCGGGCGGCGGCGAGCAGGTCGGTGCCGTTGGGGTCGAACAGCCCGTAGACCGCGTCGGGCCGGTCGGGGCGGGCGAGCAGCCGGTCCGCGGCGACGGCGCCCGCGCACGGGTCGTGGGCCGGGTAGGCCTCGTAGACCGGGTCCTGGCCGACCCGCTCGCACCAGCGCAGGTACGCGGTGGTCGACAGGTGCGTGTACGTGTCCGTCGTGGTGCCCGTGAGCAGGCCGATGCGGCGGGCGCCGGCGGCGGCGAGGTGGTCGAGGATGCCGAGTACGGCGGCCTCGTGGTCGTTGTCGACCCAGGCGGTCACGGGGAGCGCGCCGGCCGGGCGGCCGTCCGAGACGACCGGCAGTCCCTGCCGGACCAGCTCGCTGACCACCGGGTCCTGGTCGGAGGGGTCGATGACGACCGTGCCGTCCAGGGCGACGTTGGACCAGACGTCGTGGCGGGAGGTCGCGGGCAGGATGACCAGGGCGTAGCCGCGGGCGAGCGCGGCCGAGGTCGCGGCCCGGGCCATCTCGGCGAAGTAGGCGAACTCCGTGAAGGTGAAAGGTTCATCCCCGTACGTGGTCACGGTCAGGCCGATCAGGCCCGACTTGCCGGTACGGAGGGTGCGGGCGGCCGCCGACGGCCGGTACCCGAGCCGGTCGGCGACCTCGCGGACATGGCGCCGGGTGGCATCCGGGAGCCGGCCCTTGCCGTTGAGGGCGTCGGACACGGTCGTGATGGAGACCCCGGCGGCGGCGGCGACGTCCCTGATGCCCGCCCGACCCGGCCGGCTGCCTCGACGAGAGGTTTCCGCGCGGCTCACCTGGTGCTTCCCTGCTGCTGTCATGGCGAGCCGATAGTAGGGCTCATGCGGTGGGGTAGTGCGGACGCATATGCATGCGTTGACAGGCACGTTTCTGCATGGTCAATGGGTGCCAACTTCCTTGGAAAAAAAGGTTGTTGAGCGATCCAATAGTAAGACGTGGCTTGTCGACGCGGATGGACCTACCAAGTCCCCGATGTCTCGAAGAGGTCTCAACTCACCTGCACGGGGGATGCGCGCCACGGCGCAAGCTACCGGCGCATAGATATATGTACGGCGCGCCCCCCGAAACGTACGCCTTCGTACGAGGATGCCCTTGATGTCGGCCGAGGACGTGAGCTTCGCCTCTTCCCGTGGCGGTGGCCGCATTTCTGGGCGTCACGAACCTGTTCGCAGCGGCGCCGAATCCTCTTAAGGTGTGGAGTATTGGAGTCGGCGGTGTCGACGGGCCGCCGGTGGTCGCGAGGAGGACTGCGGTGAGCGAGACGAGCCCCAAGCTGCGCGCCGAGCTGGAGGGTATCCCCACCTACAAGCCGGGCAAGCCGGCCGCGGCCGGCGGACCGGTCGCCTACAAGCTGTCCTCCAACGAGAACCCGTACCCGCCGCTGCCCGGTGTGCTGGAGAGCGTGAGCGCGGCGGCCTGCGACTTCAACCGTTACCCGGACATGGCCTGCACCGGGCTGATGAACGAGCTGTCCGACCGCTTCGGTGTGCCGCTCTCCGACCTGGCCACCGGCACCGGCTCGGTGGGTGTCGCCCAGCAGCTGATCCAGGCCACCAGCGGCCCCGGTGACGAGGTGATCTACGCCTGGCGGTCGTTCGAGGCGTACCCGATCATCACGCAGATCAGCGGCGCCCGCTCGGTGCGGGTGCCGCTGACGCCGGGCGATGTGCACGACCTGGACGCGATGGCGGACGCGATCACCGACCGGACCCGGCTGGTCTTCGTCTGCAACCCCAACAACCCGACCGGCACGGTGGTGCGACGGGCCGAGCTGGAACGATTCCTCGACCGGGTGCCCACTGATGTGCTGGTGGTGCTGGATGAGGCCTACCGGGAGTTCATCCGCGACCCCGAGGTGCCCGACGGTGTCGAGCTGTACCGGAAGCGGCCCAACGTCTGCGTCCTGCGGACCTTCTCCAAGGCGTACGGGCTGGCCGGTCTGCGCGTCGGTTTCGCGATCGCCCATGAGTCGGTGGCGGCGGCGCTGCGCAAGACGGCGGTGCCGTTCGGGGTGAGCCAGCTGGCTCAGGAGGCCGCGATCGCTTCCCTGCGGGCCGAGGACGAGCTGCTGGGCCGGGTGGGCTCGCTGGTGTGCGAGCGCACACGCGTGGTCGACGCGCTGCGCGCCCAGGGCTGGACGGTGCCGGACACGCAGGCGAACTTCGTGTGGCTGCGGCTGGGGGAGAGCACGGTCCCCTTCGCACAGGCCTGTGAGGAGCACGGCGTGGTGATCCGGCCGTTCCCGGGCGAGGGTGTGCGGGTGACCGTCGGGGAGGCCGAGGCGAACGACATCTTCCTGAAGGTGGCGGAGGTCTTCCGCAAGGGACTGTAGTGCCGGCCTAGCTCTCACACCTGGTGCGGACCCGCGAGGCGGCGCCTCTCCGCCTCGCGGGTCCGTGTCCGGCTCCACGATCTGCCGGGCCTCCGTTCCACGTGAAACGGGAAGCCCTGTGCCGAAATACGCCTCCTCCATTGTCATGCGCTTGACAGGATGGCCCGGAGGGGACCCCCCTGCGCAGTCCGAAAATCAGTGAGTCATAATGGCTTGTGAATGTGAACGCTTTCACAAGCGTGTCTCGTTTGCTCTGTATGTGTGCAACAAAAGGGGCAAACCGCCGCTGTACCACGCCGCAGTAAGGAGAGTGACGACGTGGACCTGGCTCTGGCGCCGGAGACACTGGCGCGCTGGCAGTTCGGCATCACCACCGTCTACCACTTCCTGTTCGTTCCGCTGACGATCTCCCTGGCCGCGCTCACGGCCGGGCTGCAGACGGCCTGGGTGCGCACGGAGAAGGAGAAGTACCTCAGGGCGACGAAGTTCTGGGGCAAGCTCTTCCTGATCAACATCGCGATGGGCGTGGTCACCGGCATCGTGCAGGAGTTCCAGTTCGGCATGAACTGGTCCGACTACTCGCGTTTCGTCGGTGACATCTTCGGCGCCCCGCTCGCCTTCGAGGCGCTGATCGCCTTCTTCTTCGAGTCCACCTTCATCGGCCTGTGGATCTTCGGCTGGGACAAGCTGCCCAAGAAGATCCATCTGGCCTGCATCTGGATGGTCTCGATCGGCACGGTCCTGTCGGCGTACTTCATCCTCGCGGCGAACTCCTGGATGCAGCACCCGGTCGGCTACAAGATCGACAAGGCCAGGGGGCGGGCCGAGCTGACCGACTTCTGGGCCGTGCTGACCCAGAACACCGCCCTCAGCCAGGCCTTCCACACCCTGTCCGCGGCGTTCCTGACCGGTGGCGCCTTCATGGTGGGCATCTCCGCCTACCACCTGGCCCGCAAGAAGCACATCCGCGAGATGAAGACCTCGCTGCGGCTCGGCCTGGTCACGGTGGTCATCGCCGGCCTGCTCACCGCGGTCAGCGGCGACACCCTCGGCAAGGTGATGTTCAAGCAGCAGCCGATGAAGATGGCCGCCGCCGAGGCACTGTGGGACGGTCAGAAGCCGGCGCCGTTCTCGATCTTCGCCTACGGCGATGTGGACAAGGGCCACAACTCCGTGGCCATCGAGATCCCGGGCCTGCTGTCCTTCCTCGCCGACGACAACTTCAGCTCGTACGTGCCCGGCATCAACGACGTGAACAAGGCCGAGCAGCAGAAGTTCGGGCCCGGTGACTACCGGCCCAACATCCCCGTCGCCTTCTGGGGCTTCCGGTGGATGATCGGCTTCGGCATGGCCTCCTTCGCCATCGGGCTCGCCGGGCTCTGGCTGACCCGGAAGAAGTTCATGCTGCCGCAAGCGCTCAGGGTCGGCGAGGACGAGGTGCCGCACCTGGTGCTGTTCAAGAACAAGGCGCTCAGCCCGAAGCTCACGCCCTGGTACTGGCGCATCGCGACCTGGACCCTCGCCTTCCCGCTGATCGCCAACTCGTGGGGCTGGATCTTCACCGAGATGGGCCGCCAGCCGTGGGTCGTCTACGGCGTCCTCCAGACCCGGGACGCGGTCTCCCCCGGTGTCTCCCAGGGCGAGGTGCTCACCTCGATGACCGTCTTCACCGCGCTGTACGCCATCCTCGCCGTGGTCGAGGTCAGGCTGCTCGCGAAGTACGTCAAGTCCGGCCCGCCCGAGCTGACCGAGGCCGACCTCAACCCGCCCACGAAGATCGGCGGCGACACCCGTGACGCCGACAAGCCGATGGCCTTCTCGTACTAGGCCGAGGGAACAGTCATGGAACTACACGACGTCTGGTTCGTCCTGATCGCCGTCCTGTGGACCGGCTACTTCTTCCTGGAGGGATTCGACTTCGGGGTCGGCATCCTCACCAAGCTGCTGGCCCGTAACCGGCCCGAGCGCCGGGTGCTGATCAACACCATCGGCCCGGTCTGGGACGGCAACGAGGTGTGGCTGCTCACGGCGGGCGGCGCGACCTTCGCCGCGTTCCCCGAGTGGTACGCCACCCTCTTCTCCGGCTTCTACCTGCCCCTGCTGCTCATCCTGGTCTGCCTGATCGTCCGGGGTGTCGCCTTCGAGTACCGGGCCAAGAGGCCGGAGGAGAACTGGCAGCGCAACTGGGAGACGGCGATCTTCTGGACCTCCCTGCTCCCGGCGTTCCTGTGGGGCGTTGCCTTCGGGAACATCGTGCGGGGGGTGAAGCTCGACCGGAACTTCGAGTACGTCGGCACCGTCTGGGACCTGCTCAATCCCTACGCCCTGCTCGGTGGCCTGGTGACGCTCACGCTGTTCACCTTCCACGGAGCGGTGTTCACCGCGCTCAAGACGGTCGGGGAGATCCGGGTGCGGGCCCGGAAACTGGCCCTGTGGGTCGGTCTGGTCGCGACCGTCGTGGCGCTCGCCTTCCTGCTGTGGACGCAGGCCGACAGCGGCGACGGCAAGAGCCTGGTGGCTCTCATCGTGGCCGGCGTCGCCCTGGTGGCGGCTCTCGTGGCCAACCAGGCCGGGCGGGAGGGCTGGTCGTTCGCGCTGTCCGGCCTCACCATCGTGGCGGCCGTGGCGATGCTCTTCCTGTCGCTCTTCCCGAACGTCATGCCGTCCACCCTGAACGGGGACTGGAGCCTGACGGTCACCAACGCCTCGTCGAGCCCGTACACCCTGAAGATCATGACGTGGTGCGCGGCGATCGCCACGCCGCTCGTTCTGCTCTACCAGGGCTGGACCTACTGGGTCTTCCGTCAGCGGATCGGCACACAGCACATCGCTCCTGACGCTGCGGCCGGCGCCGCGCACTGAGTCCGCCGAGGGTGCGGTTTCACGTGAAACAGCACCCTCGGTACCGAAGGGCATGTTTCACGTGAAACCAATCGATCCCCGCCTTCTGCGGTACGCCCGCGCCACCCGTCTCTTCCTCGTCGCGGTCATCGGCCTGGGGGCCGTCGGTGCAGGACTGGTCATCGCTCAGGCCATGCTCGTCGCCGAGATCGTGGTCGGGGCGTTCCAGCACGGGCAGTCGGTCGCCGAGCTGCGCACTCCCCTGCTGCTGTTGGCCGGCGTGGCCGTCGGGCGATCGTTGGTCGCGTGGCTCACCGAACTCGCGGCGCACCGTGCGAGCGCGGCCGTGAAGTCGGAGCTGCGCGGGCGGCTGCTCGACCGGGCGGCGGCGCTCGGTCCGGGCTGGCTGAGCGGTCAGCGGACCGGCTCGCTGGTCACCCTGGCCACGCGCGGTGTCGACGCCCTGGACGACTACTTCTCGCGCTACCTGCCGCAGTTGGGGCTCGCCGTGGTCGTGCCGGTGGCGGTGCTGGCCCGGATCGTCACCGAGGACTGGGTCTCGGCGGCGATCATCGTCTGCACCCTGCCGCTGATTCCGGTCTTCATGATGCTGATCGGCTGGGCGACCCAGTCCCGGATGGAGCGGCAGTGGCGGTTGCTCTCCCGGCTGTCCGGCCACTTCCTGGACGTGGTCGCGGGACTGCCCACGCTGAAGGTGTTCGGCCGGGCCAAGGCGCAGGCGGAGTCCATCCGGCGGATCACCGGCGAGTACCGGCAGGCCACCCTGCGGACGC
Organism: Streptomyces sp. NPDC047841; assembly: GCF_040704085.1. NCBI lineage: Bacteria > Bacillati > Actinomycetota > Actinomycetes > Kitasatosporales > Streptomycetaceae > Streptomyces > Streptomyces sp. NPDC047841. The sequence continues at coordinate 168,917 of NZ_JBEYRP010000015.1, read as the reverse complement.
TGCGGATCGCCTTCCTGTCCTCGTTCGCGCTGGAGCTGCTGGCCACACTGTCGGTCGCGCTGGTCGCCGTGACGATCGGGATGCGGCTCGTCCACGGAGACATGGATCTGTACATCGGTCTGGTCATCCTCGTGCTGGCGCCCGAGGCGTATCTGCCGCTGCGGCAGGTGGGTGCGCAGTACCACGCGGCGGCGGAGGGGCTTGCCGCGGCGGAGGAGATCTTCTCCGTGCTGGAGACGGCGGTGCCGGAGTCGGGTACCGGTGCGGTGCCGGCGGGTGGCGTGGCGTTCGAGGGGGTCACCGTTCGGTATCCGGGGCGGTCCTCGGATGCGGTGACCGAGGTGTCGTTCACCGTCGAGCCCGGCGAGACCGTTGCGCTGGTCGGGCCGAGCGGAGTGGGCAAGTCGACGTTGCTGAGCGTGGTGCTGGGGTTCGTACGGCCCACCGCGGGGCGGGTGCGGATCGGGGGCGCGGATCTCGCCGGGCTGGACCTGGAGGAGTGGCGGTCGCGGATCGCGTGGGTGCCGCAGCGCCCGCATCTGTACGCCGGGACGATCGCGGAGAACGTGCGGCTGGCGCGGCCTGACGCCGACGACGGTGCCGTGCGCAGGGCGCTGCGGGACGCGGGGGCGTGGGAGTTCGTGGCGGCGCTGCCGGAGGGGGCCGACACCGTGCTCGGGGAGGACGGGGCGGGTTTGTCGGCGGGACAGCGGCAGCGGTTGGCGCTGGCCCGGGCGTTCCTCGCTGACCGGCCCGTGCTGTTGCTGGATGAGCCGACGGCCGCGCTGGACGGGGGGACCGAGGGGGAGGTGGTGGCTGCGGTGCGGAGGCTCGCCGCCGGGCGGACCGTGCTGCTCGTCGTGCACCGGCCGGCGTTGTTGGAGGTGGCTGACCGGGTGGTACGGCTGGGAGGTGCCGCGGCTGTGCCGTCCCGGGGGTGCGCGGGGCCCACCGGGGGGCTCCGCTCCCTGGACCCCCGCCCCCGCCCACCCGCCACCGGACTCGGCCGGCTGGAAGGCGAGCCCACGGCGTCCCGGCCCGGTGGGCCGGACCGTGGGTCGGTGGGAGCTGGGCTCGGCCGGCTGGAGGGTGGGCCGGAGCAGCGGGTCCGGAGCGGCGTGTTGCGGCGGGTTCGGGGGATCGGCGGGGGACGGCGGGGGCGCCTGGCCGGGGCCCTGGGGCTCGGGAGTCTCGCCCTGGCCAGTGCCGTGGGGCTCATGGCCACCTCCGGCTGGCTCATCTCGCGCGCCTCTCAGCAGCCGCCGGTGCTGTACCTGATGGTGGCTGTGACCGCGACCCGGGCGTTCGGCATCGGACGGGCCGTCTTCCGGTATGCCGAGCGGCTGGTGTCGCACGACGCCGTCCTGCGGATGCTGGCCGACACCCGGGTCGCGGTGTACCGGAGGCTGGAGCGCCTGGCCCCCGCGGGGCTGCGCGGCACCCGGCGCGGTGATCTGCTCACCCGGCTGGTGGCGGACGTGGACGCGTTCCAGGACTACTGGCTGCGCTGGTTGCTGCCCGCCGGAGTGGCCCTCACCGTGTCCGCCGCCTCCGTCGGCTTCACGGCCTGGCTGCTGCCCGAGGCCGGTGCCGTCCTCGCCGCGGGCCTGCTGGCCGCCGGTGCCGGTGTCCCGCTGCTGACCGCGACGGTGGCCCGGCGGACCGAGCGGCGGCTGGCGCCCGCCCGGGGAGCCCTCGCCACCCGGGTGACCGATCTGCTCACCGGCACGGCCGAGCTGACCGTCGCCGGTGCGCTGCCGGCCCGTGCGGACGCGGCTTGGCGGGCCGACGGCACCCTCACCCGGATCGCCGCGCGCGCCGCCGCCGTCACCGGGCTCGGGGACGGGCTCACCGCGCTCGTCTCCGGGCTGACCGTCACGGCCACCGCGGCGTGCGGCGCCCAGGCGGTCGCGGCCGGCCGGCTGAGCGGCGTGGCGATGGCCGTGGTCGTCCTGACCCCCCTGGCCGCCTTCGAGGCCGTACTGGGGCTGCCGCTCGCCGCGCGGTACCGGCAGCGGGTGCGGCGCAGCGCGGAGCGGGTGTACGAGGTCCTGGACGCGCCCGAGCCCGTGCGCGAACCCGTCTCGCCCCGGCAGGCGCCCGCCTCGCCGTTCCCGGTGGTCGTCAAGGGCGTGGTCGCGCGGTACGCGGGGCAGCGGCGGGAGGCGCTCGCCGGGCTGGACCTGACGCTTCAGGAGGGGCGCCGGGTCGCGGTGGTGGGGGCCTCCGGCTCCGGCAAGACGACCCTCGCCCAGGTGCTGTCACGCTTCCTCGACCCGGAGGCGGGCTCGTACACGCTCGCCGGTGTGGACGCGTGCGCGCTGGACGGCGACGACGTACGGCGGTTCGTCGGGCTGTGCGCGCAGGACGCGCATCTCTTCGACAGCTCGGTGCGCGAGAACCTGCTCCTGGCCAGGAAGGACGCCACCGAGGCCGACCTGCGCGGAGCGCTGGCCCGGGCCCGGCTGCTGGACTGGGTGGACGCGCTGCCGGACGGCCTGGACACGCTCGTCGGCGAGCACGGGGCGCGGCTGTCGGGCGGGCAGCGGCAGCGGCTGGCGCTGGCCCGCGCGCTGCTGGCCGGTTTCCCCGTGCTGGTTCTGGACGAGCCCGCCGAGCACCTGGATCTGCCGACGGCGGACGCGCTGACCGCCGATCTGCTGGCCGCCACGGAGGGGCGTACGACGCTGCTGATCACCCACCGGCTGGCGGGACTCGACGCGGTGGACGAGGTGATCGTGCTCGAAGCGGGCCGGGTGGTGCAGCGAGGTCCGTACGAGCGGCTGATCACCGAGGACGGACCGCTGCGGGAGATGGCACGCCGGGAGGCCGAGGCGGAGTCGCTGGTGGGGGCAGGCTGAGCGCTCGCCCCGGGCACCCCGTGGGTCTGGGCGGGGCCGCTTCGAGGGGCCCCGGCCTCCAGGAGCCTGATGGCCCGCCGCACCGGTGGACCCGTCCGGAGGGGTGGAGCCGTTCGGAGCGGCCGGGCCGCTGACCCCCGTCTCGACGGGCCGGTTGTCCCGGCCGCCGGGCCCGTGCGGCGCGTCGTCGGCAGCCGCGCGGAGCGCTACCGCACCCGGTCGGCGAGCAGGTGCTCGATCACCACCGCCACGCCGTCGTCGTTGTTGGCGACCGTGCGGCCCGACGCGGCGGCGATGACGTCGGGGTGGGCGTTGCCCATCGCGTAGGACTGGCCGGCCCAGGTCAGCATCTCGACGTCGTTGGGCATGTCCCCGAACGCCACGACCTCCTCGTGCGAGATGCCGCGCTCGGCGCAGCACAGGGCGAGGGTGCTGGCCTTGGAGACGCCGGGACCGCTGAGCTCCAGCAGGGCGCTGGGGCTGGAACGCGTGACGTTGGCGTGCTCGCCGACGGCCAGCCGGGCGAGGGTGAGGAACGCGTCGGGGTCGAGGGACGGGTGGTAGGCGAGGATCTTGAGCACGGGCTGGTCGGCGCCGGGACCGTCGGGCGCGAGCAGCTTCTCGGCGGGCAGCAGATGGTCGGGTGTCTCCATGTGCAGCTTGGGGTAGTCCGGCTCCTGGTGGAAGCCGTACGTCTGCTCGACCGCGAACACCGTGCCGGGCGCCACCTCGCGCAGCAGCCGTACCGCGTTCAGGGCGTTGTCCCGGGCCAGCTCGCGGACCTTCACGAACCGGTGGGTGCCGGGGCCGCCGTGCAGGTCGACCACGGCGGCGCCGTTGCCGCAGATCGCCAGGCCGTGGCCGTGGACGTGGTCGCTGACCACGTCCATCCAGCGGGCCGGCCGGCCGGTGACGAAGAAGACCTCGATCCCGGCCTCCTCGGCGGCGGCCAGCGCGGCGACGGTCCGTGGGGAGACCGACTTGTCGTCGCGCAGCAGAGTGCCGTCCAGGTCGGTGGCGATCAGCCGCGGTGGCAGGGCGGCGGCAGGGGTCCCGGGCTGTCTGGTCGCTGAGGTCACCCGGCCATTCTCACCCAGGCCCCCGCACGGTCGTGCGGCAGTCCGCACAGATGAGACGCAGGCGACGCTCGCGGCGGCCGGCGCGGACGGCAGGTTCGGGGGTCAGTTCAGCTGGGCGAGGGCTTCCATGGCGATCCGCTCGAAGACCTTCTCGTCGGCGGCGAAGCCGGAGTCCGGGATGGGCCAGTGGATCACGATCTCGGTGAAGCCCAGCTCCTGGTGGCGGCCGGCGAAGTCCACGAAGGCGTCCAGGGACGCGAGCGGCCGGCCGCGGTCCGGGGTGAAGCCGGTGAGCAGCACCTTGTCCAGCTCGGCGGTGTCCCGCCCGGCGGCCTCGCAGGCCTCGGTCAGCTTGCCGATCTGCCCGCGCAGGGCCGTGACGGACTGCTCGGGCGTGCCGGTCTCGTACAGCTTCGGGTCGCCGGTGGTCACCCACGCCTGGCCGTACCGCGCGGCGAGCCGCAGGCCGCGCGGGCCGGTGGCCGCCACCGCGAACGGCAATCGGGGCCGCTGCACGCAGCCGGGGATGTTCCGGGCCTCGTGCGCCGAGTAGAAACGGCCCTCGGACGACACCGCGTCCTCGGTGAGGAGCCGGTCGAGCAGGGGCACGAACTCGGCGAACCGGTCGGCGCGCTCGCGCGGGCTCCAGGGCTCCTGGCCGAGGGCGGTGGCGTCGAAACCGGTGCCGCCCGCGCCGATGCCGAGGGTGACCCGGCCGCCGGAGATGTCGTCCAGCGAGATGAGTTCCTTGGCGAGGGTCACCGGGTGGCGGAAGTTCGGCGAGGTGACCAGCGTGCCGAGGCGCAGCCGGTCGGTGGCCGCCGCGGCCGCCGTCAGCGTCGGGACCGCGCCGAACCAGGGGCCGTCACGGAAGCTGCGCCAGGACAGGTGGTCGTAGGTGTACGCCGTGTGGAAGCCCAGCTGCTCGGCGCGCACCCAGGCCGCACGGCCACCTTCGTGCCAGCGGCGGTACGGCAGGATCACGGTGCTCAGACGCAGACTCATGCGTCCGAGCGTAAGCGGCCCCGGCGGTGGCGGACGAAACGGTCACCGTGTGCCATCCGGCGGCCACGGTGGGCTCAGTGCGGGCCGGGGAAGCGCAGGTAGCGCGCGGGTACGGTCTCGGTCAGCCAGACGCCGTTGGCGCTGACGTGGAACACGTGGCCGTCGCGGTGCATCGCGCCGGAGTCCACGGAGAGCACCACGGGCCTGCCCCGGCGGGCGCCGACGCGGGTGGCGGTCTCCCGGTCGGCGGAGAGGTGCACGGCGTGCCGGTTCATCGGACGCAGGCCCTCCGCGCGGATCGCGTCCAGGTGACGGGCGACCGTGCCGTGGTACAGGTACGGCGGCGGGGTCGCCGGGGGCAGGCCGAGGTCGACCTCGATGCTGTGGCCCTGGCTGGCGCGGATCCTGCCGTCCTCGACGGCGAAGCGCCGCTTGTCGTTCGCGGCGACGACGTGGTCCAGTTCCTCGCGGGTGAACGGGAAGCCGTGGGTGGCGGCCGCGTCGATCAGTGCGCCGATCTCCACCCAGCCGGCCGCGTCCGGTGTGAGCCCGATCCTCTCGGGCTGGTGCCGCAGGTGTCGGGAGAGGTACTTCGACACCTTCACGGTGCGGCGTTCGTCCATGGGCCCAGCGTGCGGGAGAGACGCGGATCACGCAGCTTGTTTTCGCTGCGATGTTTGATCCACAGCCAAGTGCGGTTATCCACAGGCGGATGGGTGAAGTTGTGGACAACTGCCGTGCCCCGCGCGGCGTTTCGGGTCACAGCCTCGGTTCCACCCGCGCGATCCTCCGCAGCAGCCCCGGCGCGAAGCGGTACAGCAGACGGGCGCCGTGGGCCTCCGGGGTCACCGGCGCCACCGCCCTGTTGCCGGCCACCGCGTCCAGGATCGCGCCGGCCACCTTCTCCGGCGGGTAGTTGCGCAGGCCGTACAGGCGGGCCGTCTTGCGCCGGCGGCGGCGCTGTTCCTCCTCGTCGACACCGGTGAAGCGGGCCGTGGAGGTGATGGCGGTGTTGACGAAGCCCGGGCAGACCGCCGTGACGCCGATGTCCTGGGCGGTCAGCTCGGCGCGCAGGCACTCGGAGAGCATCAGGACCGCCGCCTTGGAGGTGCTGTAGGCGGGCAGCGCGCGCGAGGGCTGGTAGGCGGCGGCCGACGCCACGTTGACGATGTGGCCGCCCTGGCCGCGCTCGGCCATCCGCGCGCCGAACAGCCGGCAGCCGTGGATCACGCCCCACAGGTTCACGTCCAGCACCTTGCGCCAGTCGTCGGTCGTCGTGGCGAAGAAGGAGCCCGACAGACCGATGCCCGCGTTGTTGACCAGCACGTCCAGCACGCCGTACTCGTCGTGGACCTTCTCCGCGAGCTTCTCCATCGCCTGCTCGTCGGAGACGTCGGCCGGCTCCGCCCAGGCCTCGGGCGCGCCGGCCCGCCGGGACAGCTCGGCGGTGCGGGCGGCGGCCTCGGCGTCGCGGTCGACGGCGATCACGCGCGCACCGGCCTCGGCGAAGGCGCACGCCGTGGCCCGGCCGATCCCGCTGCCCGCGCCGGTGACCAGCACCAGCTGCCCGGCGAACCGGTCGGCGTGGCGCCCGGTGGGCTGCGGGGCGGGACGGCCGCCCTCGACGGAGGTCGCGAACTGCCCGATCCAGGCGGCCACCTGGTCGGGACGCGTGCGGGGGATCCAGTGCCCGGCCGGGATGGTGCGGCGGGTCAGCCGGGGCACCCACCGGTCCAGGTCGTCGTAGAGCCGCTCGGAGAGGAACGCGTCGTCCTGGGGGACGATGAGCTGCACGGGCGCGTGTGCGTACGCGTCCGGACGCGGCCTGCGCAGCCGGGCGCGGACGTTGTCCCGGTACAGCCAGGCGCCGTGCGCGGCGTCGGTGGGCAGCGAGTCGGTCGGGTAGTCGCCGCCCGTCACCCGCTCGGTCCGCTCCAGGATCTTTGGCCAGAGCGTGCCGAGCGGCCCGCGCCAGGCAAGCTCCGGCAGGGCCGGCGTGTGCAGCGCGTACACGTACCAGGACCTGGCGCCCTGGCCGAGGAGCTGGCTGGCTCGGCGGGGCGTGGGGCGCTTCACGCGCGCGTTGGTCCAGTGCCCGAGGTGGTCGAGGGACGGCCCGGAGATCGAGGTGAAGGAGGCGATACGGCCCTCCGTCCGGCCCGTGGTGACGAACTCCCAGGACTGCACCGAGCCCCAGTCGTGCCCGACGAGGTGCACCGGCCGGTCCGGGCTGACCGCGTCCACGACGGCCAGGAAGTCGTCGGTGAGCTTGGCGAGGGTGAAGCCCCCGCGCAGCGGCCGGGGCGCGGTGGAGCGGCCGTGGCCCCGGACGTCGTAGAGGACGACGTGGAAGCGGTCGGCGAGCCGGACGGCGACCTCCGACCAGACCTCCTTGCTGTCCGGGTAGCCGTGCACCAGCACCACCGTCGGCCGGCCGGGGTCGCCCAGTTCGGCGACGCACAGCTCGACGCCGCCCGTGCGCACCCAGCGCTCGCGTGCACCCTTCAAGGTCACTCCTCCTCCGCCCAGCGCCGCGTGTGCGGCAGATCGTCGCCCAGCCGGAACGCGCTCTCCCCGGGGCCCCGGGAGCAGGTGACCACCAGGATCTCCTCGAACCCCGCGCCCGTCACCCGGAAGCCGGGGCGGGGTCGGCCGCCCGGAGGCCCCTCGGGGACGGCGCGCCGGACCCGGACGGGTGGGGCGGCCCGTGACACCGCTCCACCCGGTACTCCGTGTGGGTGATCACCCCGAAGGGGCGGGCGGGGTGCCGGCTGGCGTAGCGCCGCGCACGGGATCAGGGATCGCCGCGGCCCCACCGGGCACCGCCTGGCCGAGCCCGTCGCCATGCACCCCCGCCCCCCTCGCCGTACGCGCCCGTGACGTGACACCGGAGAATCTCGCACTTGTTAGACCGAGCGTCAACAGGGGGCCCGTACCTCTCAAGGAGGGGTTCCCTTACGGGCCCCCTACACCTGAAGGCTGACGCGAAGACTGCTCTTCGGTCTGACGACGGACGTGGTCCGCGTCACTACCGTCGACATCGTGACTGTGATCGCGACCGAAAGCCTGAGCAAGCGGTTCCCCCGGGTGACCGCGCTCGACCGGCTGTCCGTGGACATCGGACCCGGTGTGACCGGACTCGTCGGGGCCAACGGCGCCGGCAAGTCCACCCTGATCAAGATCCTGCTGGGTCTGTCCCCCGCCACGGAGGGCCGCGCCGAGGTGCTCGGCCTCGACGTCGCCGCCAAGGGCGCCGCCATCCGCGAGCGCGTCGGGTACATGCCGGAGCACGACTGCCTGCCGCCGGACGTCTCGGCCACCGAGTTCGTCGTCCACATGGCACGCATGTCCGGCCTGCCGCCCGCCGCCGCCCGCGAGCGCACCGCCGACACCCTGCGCCACGTCGGGCTGTACGAGGAGCGGTACCGCCCCATCGGCGGCTACTCGACCGGCATGAAGCAGCGGGTGAAACTCGCCCAGGCGCTGGTGCACGACCCGCAGGTGGTCTTCCTGGACGAGCCGACCAACGGCCTCGACCCGGTCGGCCGCGACGAGATGCTCGGCCTGATCCGCCGCATCCACACCGACTTCGGCATCTCGGTCCTCGTCACCTCCCACCTGCTCGGCGAGCTGGAACGCACCTGCGACCACGTCGTCGTCATCGACGGCGGCAAGCTCCTGCGCTCCAGCTCCACCACCGACTTCACCCAGACCACGACCACCCTCGCCGTCGAGGTCACCGACACCGACGAGCACCCCGACGGCACGCGTGCGGTGCGCGAGGCACTGCACGCGCGCGGGGTGAGCGTCGAGGCCGGCAGCGGCCTGCCGGGGGCCGGCCACATCCTGCTCCTGACGGCGCAGGGCGAGGAGACGTACGACCTGGTCCGTGACGTCGTCGCCGACCTGGGCCTCGGGCTGGTGCGCATGGAGCAGCGCCGGCACCACATCTCGGAGGTCTTCACCGAGGACGAGCAGCGGAAGGAGGCGGCCGTCCATGGCAGTTGAGCAGCCCCTGCCGGCATCCGCCGCGACCCCGGGCGACCAGACCCGCATCCACAACATCGGCTACCGCACCTACGACGGCCCCCACCTCGGCCGCTCCTACGCCACCCGCTCCCTGTACTCGCAGTCCCTGCGCGGCGCCTACGGCCTCGGCCGCTCCGTGAAGTCCAAGGTGCTGCCGATGCTGCTGTTCGTGGTGATGTGCGTGCCCGCGGCCATCATGGTCGCCGTCGCGGTGGCCACCAAGGCCAGGGAACTGCCCGTCGACTACACGCGCTACGCGATCATCATGCAGGCCGTCATCAGCCTGTACGTCGCCTCGCAGGCGCCCCAGTCGGTCTCGCGGGACCTGCGCTTCAAGACCGTCCCGCTGTACTTCTCGCGGCCGATCGAGACCGCCGACTACGTCCGGGCGAAGTACGCGGCGCTGGCCTCCGCGCTGTTCGTCCTGACCGCGGCCCCGCTGCTCGTCCTCTACGTGGGCGCGCTGCTGGCCAAGCTGGACTTCGCCGACCAGACCAAGGGATTCGCGCAGGGACTCGTCTCCGTGGCACTGCTCTCACTGCTGTTCGCCGGCATCGGCCTGGTCATCGCCTCGGTCACCCCGCGGCGCGGCTTCGGCATCGCGGCCGTCATCGCCGTACTGACCATCTCCTACGGCGCCGTCTCCACGCTCCAGGCCATCGCCGACGCGCAGAACAGCACCGGCGCCATCCCCTGGATCGGCCTCTTCTCGCCCGTCACCCTCATCGACGGCGTCCAGTCGGCCTTCCTCGGCGCGAGCTCGGCGTTCCCCGGCGCGGCCGGCCCCGGCAGCGGCGAGGGCGTGGTGTACGTCCTGGCCGTGCTGGGCCTGATCGCCGCCAGCTACGGCCTCCTGATGCGCCGCTACAAGAAGGTGGGACTGTGACCGCGCCCACCCGTCCGGCCACCACCACCCTGCTAAGGAACGGGCCGCGCCCATGAGCACCCTCGTCATCGACCACGTCTCCCGCTGGTTCGGCAACGTGGTCGCCGTCAACGACATCACCATGACCATCGGCCCCGGCGTCACCGGCCTGCTCGGCCCCAACGGCGCCGGCAAGTCCACCCTCATCAACATGATGGGCGGCTTCCTCGCCCCGTCCACCGGCACCGTCACCCTCGACGGGCAGCAGGTCTGGCGCAACGAGACGATCTACCGGCACATCGGCATCGTCCCCGAGCGCGAGGCGATGTACGACTTCCTCACCGGCCGTGAATTCGTCGTGGCCAACGCCGAACTGCACGGTCTGGGGGAGAAGGCCGCCCAGCGCGCCCTGGCGACGGTGGAGATGGAGTACGCGCAGGACCGCAGGATCGCGACGTACTCCAAGGGCATGCGCCAGCGCGTGAAGATGGCGTCCGCGCTGGTCCACGACCCCTCGCTGCTCCTGCTGGACGAGCCCTTCAACGGCATGGACCCGCGCCAGCGCATGCAGCTCATGGACCTGCTGCGGCGCATGGGCGACGAGGGCCGCACCGTGCTGTTCTCGTCCCACATCCTCGAAGAGGTCGAGCAGCTCGCCTGGCACATCGAGGTCGTGGTCGCCGGACGGCACGCGGCCAGCGGTGACTTCCGCAGGATCCGCCGCCTGATGACCGACCGCCCGCACCGCTACCTGGTCCGCTCCAGCGACGACCGGGCCCTCGCGGCCGCGCTGATCGCCGACCCCTCGACGGCCGGCATCGAGGTCGACCACGCCGAGGGCGCCCTGCGCGTCCAGGCCGTCGACTTCGGCCGCTTCACCGCCCTGCTGCCGAAGGTCGCCAGGGACCACGGCATCCGGCTCCTCACGGTCTCGCCGTCCGACGAGTCCCTGGAGTCCGTCTTCTCGTACCTGGTCGCGGCGTAGGAGGCCGAAGATGTACGACCCCACTGTCGCCCGGCTCACCTACCGGGCCCTGCTCGGCCGCCGCCGGGCCCTCATCCTCGGCGCGCTCCCGCTGCTCCTGATCGTGATCTCCGTGGCCGTCCGCGCCCTGACCGGGGCCGACGACCAGACGGCCTCGGACGTCCTCGGCGGCTTCGCGCTCGCCACCATGGTGCCGATCATCGGCGTCATCGCCGGCACCGGTGCGATCGGCCCGGAGATCGACGACGGCTCCGTCGTCTACCTGCTGTCCAAGCCGCTCAAGCGGCCCACGATCATCTTCACCAAGCTGATCGTCGCCGTGGCCGTGACCATGGTCTTCTCGGCGGTGCCGACCCTGGTCGCCGGACTGATCCTGAACGGCAACGGCCAGCAGATCGCGGTCGCCTACACGGTCGCCGCGCTGGTCTCCTCCATCGCCTACTCGGCGCTCTTCCTGCTGCTCGGCACGGTCTCCCGGCACGCGGTGGTCTTCGGGCTCGTCTACGCCCTGGTCTGGGAGGCGCTGTTCGGCTCCCTGGTGCCGGGCGCGCGCACGCTGAGCGTCCAGCAGTGGTCGCTCGCCGTCGCCCACAAGCTGGCCGGCGGGGACCTGGTGACCTCCGACGTGAGCCTGCCGACGGCCACCGTGCTGCTGGTGGCGGTCACCGTCCTGGCCACCTGGTACGCCGGCCAGAAGCTGCGGTCGCTGACGCTCGCGGGCGAGGAGTGACGGGCCCGGGCCTTGACGGGGGCTTCACCCCAGCCTGGGCACACTGGGCCAAGCGGACGTACGGCTAGGAGGCCGGAGATGGCTGAGGAGACGCCGCAGCACGAAGACCGGGAGCGGACCGGCGAGGACGTGTGGGACGACGCCGTCCTGGACGAGACGTTCGTCCGGGCGGCCGGGATCTCCGAGCCGTCGGCCAGGGCCCGGATGCTCGCCGCGCGCTGGCGGGCCGAGGCGCCCGAGCCCCGGCCCTGGCGCTCCGACGACCCGCCGGCCGGCTGGTTCTTCAGCAAGGCGCGGCGCCGCCGGTGGCGCCGGAGGTAGCGGGTGTCCGCCAGCTGGTCTTATTCGGTGGCGCCCGGCTCCGGTGCGGGGCACAGTGGCTGTGCCCCATACGCCGGGATCGTCCCGGCGTCACCGACTGGGGGCGTCTCCGTGAGGCCACGGGGACTGCCCGGCGCGGCCGCTTCGAGCACGCGATGTCGCTCTCGCGTGGGCCGCCCACCCAGCCGTTTGCCACGGGGGCCCGGCCGCCCGGAACACCGGGTACGACGGCGACGGCAAGGGCACCCGGTCCTGGCCCGCTACCTGCCCCGACGCGACGGCCCGCTAGCCGAGCAGCCGCTCCAGGACGACCGCGATCCCGTCCTCCTCGTTGGAGGACGTGATCTCGTCGGCCACCGCCCGCAGCTCCGCATGGGCGTTGGCCATGGCCACGCCGCGGGCCGCCCAGGCGAACATCGGGATGTCGTTGGGCATGTCGCCGAAGGCGATCGTGTCGGCGGCCTTCAGGCCCAGGCGGCGGGCGGCCAGGGACAGGCCCGTGGCCTTGGACAGGCCGAGCGGGAGCAGCTCCACGATGCCCTCGCCCGCCATGGCCACCGTGACGAAGCCGCCGGCCGTCTGCCGGGCCGCCTCCGCCAGCTCGTCGTCGCTCATCGTCGGATGCTGTATGTAGATCTTGTTCAGGGGCGCCGTCCAGAGGTCGGAGGCGTCCGTGAACGGGGTGGCGGGCAGCTTGCCGGTGACCGCGTAGCCCGGCCCCACCAGCACCTCGCCGTCCAGGCCGTCCCGGCTGGCCGCCAGGTACAGCGGACCCACCTCGGCCTCGATCTTGGCCAGGGCCACGCCCGCGAGCTGCCGGTCCAGGGTGACCGAGGTCAGCAGGCGGCGGGAGCCGGCGTCGTACACCTGGGCGCCCTGACCGCAGACGGCGAGGCCGTCGTAACCGAGGTCGTCCAGGATGGGCCGGGTCCAGGGGACCGCGCGGCCGGTGACGACGATGTGCGCGGCGCCCGCCGCGGTGGCCGCGGCGAGCGCGTCACGGGTGCGCCGCGAGACCGAGTCGTCGGAGCGCAGGAGCGTTCCGTCGAGATCGGTGGCGATCAGCCGGTAGGGGAACCCGGTCACTTGGCGACCGGCTCCAGCACCTCACGGCCGCCCAGGTAGGGGCGCAGCACCTCGGGGACCCGGACGGAGCCGTCGGCCTGCTGGTGGTTCTCCAGGATCGCCACGATGGTGCGCGGCACGGCGCACAGCGTGCCGTTGAGGGTGGCGAGCGGCTTGACCTGCTTGCCGTCGCGGACCCGGATGGACAGCCGGCGGGACTGGAACTCGGTGCAGTCCGAGGTCGAGGTCAGCTCGCGGTACTTGCCCTGGGTCGGGATCCACGCCTCGCAGTCGAACTTGCGGGCGGCCGAGGAGCCGAGGTCACCGGAGGCCACGTCGATGATGCGGAACGGAAGCTCCAGCGAGGTCAGCCACTGCTTCTCCCACTCCAGCAGGCGCTGGTGCTCGGCCTGCGAGTCCTCGGGGGCGACGTAGGAGAACATCTCGACCTTGTCGAACTGGTGCACGCGGAAGATGCCCCGGGTGTCCTTGCCGTGCGAGCCGGCCTCGCGGCGGAAGCACGGGGAGAAGCCCGCGTACCGCAGCGGCAACCGGTCCGCGTCGATGATCTCGTCCATGTGGTACGCGGCGAGCGGGACCTCGGAGGTGCCGACCAGGTACAGGTCGTCCTTGTCGAGGTGGTAGACGTCCTGGGCGGCCTGGCCGAGGAAGCCGGTGCCGGCCATGGACTGCGGGCGGACCAGCGCCGGGGTGAGCATCGGCGTGAAGCCGGCGGCGGTGGCCTGGGCGATCGCCGCGTTCACCAGGGCCAGCTCCAGCAGGGCGCCGACACCGGTGAGGAAGTAGAAGCGGGAGCCGGAGACCTTGGCGCCGCGCTCGACGTCGATCGCGCCGAGCAGCTGGCCCAGCTCCAGGTGGTCCCTGGGCTCGAAGCCCTCGGCGCCGAAGTCGCGGATCGTGCCGTGCGTCTCCAGCGTGGCGAAGTCCTCCTCGCCGCCGACGGGCACGTCGGGGTGGACGAGGTTGCCGAGCCTGAGCAGCAGCTCCTGGGTCTCGGCGTCGGCGGCGTCGCGCTCGGCGTCGGCGGCCTTCACGTCCGCCTTCAACTGCTCGGCGCGGCCCAGCAGTTCGGCCTTCTCCTCGGCGGTGGCCTTGGGGATCAGCTTGCCGAGCTGCTTCTGCTCGGCGCGCAGTTCGTCGAAGCGGACGCCGGAGGACCTGCGCCGCTCGTCGGCAGACAGGAGGGCGTCGACGAGCGCGACGTCCTCTCCACGGGCGCGCTGGGACGCGCGCACACGGTCGGGGTCCTCACGGAGCAGGCGAAGGTCAATCACGAGGGCAAGGCTACCGGTGCGGGGTCGCGGCTCACGAATCACTAATCCGGGGAGTTCGGATTCGCGGCGTACGTTCCGTTATGCGGTAATTGCCGTGTGTGTTCCGCTGTGCCGCCCGTACGCCACGCCGGGCGTCAAGGGAGAAGTGTCTCACTCCCTGGGACGGGCCACGCCCCGAGCGCGCGGTTGACCCGACTTCCTTGCGGAGAACGGGATTTGGCGGCCGGGTTGTCCACAGCGATCCGCACCCTCGGGGAAGTTATCCACAGGCTGTGTGGAAGATCTGTGGACTTCGCAATTGATCACTCCCGAAAGGGTGGGCGGACTGAAGAATTCCCGGGCCAAACCGTAACGACGCCCACTTTCGGGTGGAAAACGGTCGCCCCAAAAGATGAACCAAAGGAAACGGGTGGACGAAGGGTGAGTCGGCCGCCGGTGGCCTCGGGCGAGCTTTCCAGGGCGATTTGTCGACCCTGTGGCGTTGGTCTGTCGACTTGTCCCCAGGTCGAGAAGGGCACCTGTGGATAACTTCTGTGGATAACGTTCGTTCGCAGGTACGACCGGTCGGCGTCCGTGGGTACGACCCGCTAGAACCGGCCGTCCTGGCAGCGCGCCACCCAGTCCGCCGCCGCCATGAACTCCTCGTCCGACGTTCCCGGCAGCGTCGGCCGGGCCCCGCCCGGCGCGATGTCCGCACGCGGGTAGGAGCCGAGGAAGCGCACCTGGAGACAGATCCGCCGCAGGCCCATCAGCGCCTCCGCCATCCGCCGGTCGGCGATGTGCCCCTCGGCGTCGATGCAGAAGCAGTAGTTGCCGATGCCGGCGCCGGTCGGCCGCGACTGGAGCAGCATGAGGTTGATGCCGCGCGAGGCGAACTCCCCGAGCAGGTCGCGCAGGCCGCCGGGGTGATCGTCCCGCTGCCACAGCACCACGGAAGTCTTGTCGGTACCGCTGGGCGCGGCCGGCCGGGCCGGGCGGCCGACCAGCACGAACCGGGTCTGCGCGTTCTCCGCGTCGTGGATCCCGGTCTCCAGCGCTTCGAGACCGTACCGGGCGGCGGCGAACTCGCCGGCGAAGGCGGCGTCGTAGCGGCCCTCCTGGACCAGACGGGCGGCGTCCGCGTTGGAGGCCGCCGACTCCCAGGCGGCCTCCGGGAGGTTCGCGCGCAGCCAGTTGCGCACCTGGGGCTGGGCCGCCGGGTGCGCGGAGACCGTCTTGACGTCCGCGAGTTTCGTACCGGGGCGCACCAGCAGCGCGAAGGTGATCGACAGCAGCACCTCGCGGTAGATCATCAGGGGCTCGCCCGCGACCAGCTCGTCGAGGGTGGTGGTGATGCCGCCCTCGACGGAATTCTCGATCGGCACGAACGCGGCCTCGGCCTCGCCGGCCCGGACCGCGTCCAGCGCGGACTGCACCGAGACGTACGGGATCAGCTCCCGGGTGGCCGCCTCCGGAAGCGTGCGCAGGGCGACCTCCGTGAAGGTGCCCTCCGGGCCGAGATAGGCGTAGCTCGCTGGCATGTGCTCACCCTAATGGCCGCGGACCCGGTCGGCTGGGGCGTCCGGCGACAACCACTCGACCGGGTGGTTTGAACCCCGGTTCGCCCCGCACACCGCTGGTTCGCCCTGTGGTTCCCCGGTTCACCCCTCCAGCAGCCGCTGCCCCACGTACTCCCCCTTCGCCGCCCCGCCCGGCACCGCGAACAGGCCGCTCGCCTCGTGCCGGATGTACGCCGACAGCGCGTCACCCCGGTCGAGCTTGCGCTGCACCGGGACGAAGCCGCGCAGGGGGTCCGCCTGCCAGCAGATGAACAGGAGCCCGGCGTCGGGCGTGCCGTCCGCGTCGATGCCGTCGTGGTAGGAGAACGGGCGCCGCAGCATGGCCGCGCCGCCGTTCTTCTCGGGCCGGGTGATCCGGGCGTGGGCGTTGAGCGGGACGACGTAGTCGCCGTGGGCGTCGGTCTTCTCCAGGTCCATCGGGGTCGTCTCGTCGCCGCCGGACAGCGGTGCCCCATTGGCCTTGCGGCGCCCTATGACCTGCTCCTGCGCGGTGAGCGAGAGCTTCTCCCAGTCGTCCAGGAGCATGCGGATACGGCGTACGACCGCGTAGGAGCCGCCGGCCATCCACGCCGGCTCGCCCGGGTCCGGCACGAAGATCCGCTGGTCGAAGTCGGTGTCCGTGGGCTTGGGGTTGCGGGTGCCGTCGAGCTGGCCCATGAGGTTGCGGGCCGTCATGGGGTGGGCGGTGGCGCCCGGGCTGCGGTTGAAGCCGTTCATCTGCCAGCGCACCCGTGCGGCCGAGCCCGCGTCCTTCTGGATCGCGCGCAGGGCGTGGAAGGCGACCAGGGCGTCGTTCGCGCCGATCTGCACCCACAGATCGCCGTCGCTGCGGGACTTGTCTAGGTGGTCGGAGGAGAAGTCCGGCAGCGGGTCGAGCGCGCCGGGCCGCTGCTTCTCCAGGCCCGTCCTGCCGAAGAAGCTGTGTCCGAAGCCGAAGGTGAGGGTCAGCGAGGAGGGTCCCGCGTCCCGGGCCACGTCGGTGTCGCCGTGCGGGGCGGCCTCGCCCGCCATCAGCCGCTCGGCGGTCGTGGACCAGCGGCGCAGCAGGGCCGCCGCCTCCTTGCGGCCCGCGCCCGCCGCCAGGTCGAAGGCGACGAGGTGGCCGCGCGCCTGGAGGCCGTCGGTGATACCGGGCTGATGTTTCCCGTGAAACATCGCCCTCCCCGCACCCACCGAGGTGAGCGGAGTGGCCCCGGCGGGCGCGGAGGCGTAGCCCACGGCCCCGCCGGCCGTGCCGAGCACGAGCCCGGTGGCGCCGGCGGTGCCGAGCAGGGCGCGCCGCGAGATGCCGCTCACCCCGGACACGGGCTCCGCCGTCGGCGTCTCGGGCGTACGGGTCTGGGGGATGGACTGGTCGGGCATGGTGTGGTTCAGCCGATCTGAGCGTTCTTGGAGACGGTCACCTGGTCGATGTCGGAGGTGCGGACCGTGACGGCGATCTTCCAGTCGCCGGCCATGGGGATCTGCACCCCGCTCGCCGACCAGTGGCCGGTGGTGATGTGGTCGGGGTTCACGGGAAGCGGACCGATCTTCTTCGCCTCCTGGGTGAAGGAGACCTTCACCTCCGGGACGTCGAAGGCCCGGCCGTTGGGGCGCTGGACGTAGACGTGCATCTCGTTGCCGCCCACGCGCGCGGGGTCGAGGTCGATGCTGACGACGCCCTTGCCGTCGGTGCCGCCGGTGTCGAACGGCATGTCCAGGGTGAGCGCGCCGGACGCCGCCGAGGTGCCGGAGCCGGCCGACGTGGAGGTGGCCGCCTTGGCCTCCTGCTCGGTGCGGCCCGGCTCGGTCTGCGTCAGCGCGGTGGTGACGGCGAGCAGCACGAGGGCGACGCCGGCCTCGGCGAGCACCGAGCGGCGCAGGCCGAAGCGATTCGGGTCGCCGTCCCGCAGCCGCTTCTCCCGGGCGGCGTCGGCGGCGGCGCGCTGCCGGGCGAGCTGGGCGGCGCGCCCGGTGTCCCGGGGACCGGCGCCGGTGCCCTTGCCGCCGGGCGCCTTCGAGGCGGCGACCTGCTCCTTGCGGGCCTGGGCCTTCTCCGTCCTCCCGGTGCGGACGGCCGGGTCCGTGAGCCGCCCCGTCCACCGCCGGGACACGGCCGCGATGCCGACCAGCACCGCCACCAGGCCGATCTTGACCAGGAGCAGCTGTCCGTAGCGGGTCTCGGTGAATGCCGACCAGGAGCCGAGCTGCCGCCAGGACTGGTAGACGCCGGTGACGACGAGGGCGAGGACGCTGCCGAAGGCCACACGGGAGAAGCGCTGTACGGCGGCGGCCTCGACCGGGGTCTCGGCGGGCGCCCGGTACAGCGCGGTGAGCAGGGCGGTGAGGCCGCCGAGCCAGGCGGCGACGGCCAGCAGGTGGACGACGTCGACCGGCATGGCGATGCCCGGCTGGAGCCCGGTGGAGGCGTGCTCGGCCATGGCCCAGCTGGTGGCGAGCCCGGCCGCGACGACCACGCCGCCGACGGCGAGCCCGAAGGTCAGGTCGCGCTTCTCCTCGCCTTCGTCCCGCCGGGTGTAGGCGCCGAAGAGGACGGCGACGAACAGCGCGGCGGCGGCGAGCAGCAGCAGCCGGGACACGAGCGCGGCGCCGGTCTTCGTCTGCAGCACCTGGCCGAGCAGTTCGAGGTCGAAGACGTCGGCGAACTTCCCGGAGCCGGTGTACGCGCCGCGCAGGAGCAGCAGCCACAGGGTGGCCGCCGTCAGCGCGATCCAGCCGCCGACGACCAGTCGCTGGAGGGGCCGTACGCCCGCGCCGCGCCGCCAGCAGGCGAGCACGAAGGCCGCGCCGCCGGCGAGCACGATGAACCCGGCGTACGACACGTACCGGCCGAACGCGTAGAGCCCGCCCACGACCCCGCCGCCCGCGACCGGGCCGGTGCCGGAGACGACGGTCCGCGAGGGCGCCCCGACGGAGAAGGTGTAGGCGCCGGCGACGGGGTGGCTGTCCGCGGAGACGACCTGGTAGGTGACGGTGTACGTGCCGTCGGCCAGACCGCTCTTGAGCCGCACGGCGTACGTCGTCCCGCTCACGTTGGCCGGGCTGCCGGTCTGGACCGGCTTGCCCTTGGGGTCGAGCACGCGCAGGGAGTCGTCGTTCAGCGCCACCTTCTCGGAGAAGGTGAGCGACACCTGGGTGGGTGCCTTGGCGGCCACCACCCCCTGCGCGGGGTCGCTGCCGGTCAGCGCCGCGTGGGCGGAGGCCGGTCCGGCGCCCGCCAGCAGCGCGCCGGTGACGGCGATGAACAGCAGCACCAGGATCCGCACGCGGGGGGTGATGGTCCGGGTCACGGTGGTCCCTCCCTCAGTGGCCGGTCGACGGGTTGTACGTGGCGGACTTCACGGGCATCTCGACGGTGAGCGGCCCGGACTTGCCGAAGGTGAGCTTCACGGTGACCGTCTGGCCCTGCTTCGGCGCGCGCTTCAGCCGCTCGAACATCAGATGGTTGCCGCCGCTCCGGAACACGAGCCGTCCGTGGGCCGGTATCGCGAAGGAGGACTTCTCCGCCATGGCCCCGCCGACCGTGCTGTGCATGGTCACCTCGCCGGCGACGTCACTGCTGACCGAGGTCAGTTCGTCCTCGGTCCCGCCCTTGTTGGTGATCGTCAGGAACCCGGCGGCCATGTCGGCGGAGACGGGCTGGGGCATGTAGGAGGAGCCGACGGACAGCTCGGCCGGGTCCGGCCGCGAGCCGGACCCGGAGCAGGCGGTGAGGGCCAGGGCCCCGGCGAGCGCGCCGGTGGTCAGCACGGCGGCGCGGCGCCTCACGGGTTGGCCCCCTCGACGAGCTTGGGCAGGTCCTTGGTGTAGTCGTCGACGGTGGTGTCCTCGCCGTAGAGGACGTACCCGGCGTCGGTCTTCGGCGAGAAGGCGACGACCTGGGTGCCGTGGACGGAGACGAGCTTGCCGTTCTTGTCCTTCGTCGTCGGTTCCACGGAGATGCCGACGGACCGGGCGCCGGCCTGGATCTTGGCGAAGTCGCCGGTCAGGCCGATGAACTGCGGGTCGATGCCCTTGAGCCACCTGCCCAGCTCGGCCGGGGTGTCGCGGCCGGGGTCGGTGGTGACGAACACGACCCGGAGGTCGTTCTGCTCGGCCTTGGGCAGCGCCTTCTTGGCGACGGCGATGTTGCTCATCGTCGTCGGGCAGATGTCGGGGCAGTGCGTGTAGCCGAAGTAGAGCAGGGTCGGGTGTCCCTGGGTCGCCTTGCGGAGGTCGTACTTCTGGCCGTGGGTGTCGGTGAGGACCAGGTCGGGCTTGTCGAACGGCTGGTCCAGCACGGTGGCGGCCTTGCCCGCGGCCGACCCTCCGGAGACCACGGTGACCGGCGGCTTGCCGCCGTCGTCGCTGCCGCAGGCGGAGAGGGTCAGGGTGGCGGCGGCGAGCAGCACGGCCGCGGTGAACGTCTTCTTGCGCATAGAGAAATGTCCCAGATGTGTGTACTCCGGCGCGCACCGGGGTCGTGCGACGGTCCGGGTGGCGGGGTCGTACGGCCCCCGGTGCGCGCGGTGGAACGGCAGGGTCAGGCGGCGGTCCGGCGGCGGCCCGCGAGGACCCCGTAGGCCACGCCCGCGACGCCGATGACGATGCCGGCCACGCCGAGCACGCGCGCGGTGGTGTCACTGTCGTCGCCGGAGTCCGCGGCGGCGGCCGTCTGCCCGGTCTTGCCGGTGGTCTTCTCGGCACTCGCCGTGTCGTGGTGGTCGTCGGTGGCGGCGGACAGTTCCAGGACCGGGGCCGGGTTCTCCGGCTCGTCCTGGCCCTCCTGCGGCACCTCGATCCAGCGGACGACCTCCTTGTTGGAGTACGTCTGGACCGCCTTGAAGACCAGCTGGTCGGTGTCCTCGGGCAGCGCGCCCAGGGAGAGCGGGAACTTCTGGAAGTAGCCGGGCTCGACGCCCTTGCCGTCGGCGGTCCAGGTGACCTTGGTGACGGCCTCGTCGATCTTCTCGCCGTGCATGGTCAGCGGCTTGGCGAGCTTGGACTTGGTGACGTCGATCTTCCAGCCCGGGATCGCCTCCGGCATCACCGAGGCGATCGGGTGGTCGGCCGGGAAGTTCACCTCGAGCTTGGTCGTCGAGGCGTTGTCGCGCTCGTTCGGGACCTTGAAGTCCACGACCGCGTAACCGCCCTTGGCGGCGGTGCCCTCCGGCTGCACGGAGACGTGCGCGAAGGCGGGGGCGGACAGGGTGAGGACGGCCGTACCCGCGACAGCGGCGGCGGCGGCGATACGAGAAGCCTTCATGGAAGGAAGCACTCCACTTCGAGTGGGAACCGGTGATGAAGAGGGATACGCGCGTGGGCCGGGTGATGTGGCGGTACGGCGCGGAAATCGGCCGTTCGGCTGACCGGGAACGCGCACGCGCGCGTGCCGCGCGTCGGCGGCGCACCGGGTCCGTGTCGGGGGAGCGGCGGCCGCGTCAGGCGGCGAGGAGGAGGGCGGCGGCGGGCGGGCCGCGCCGGATCACCGTGTGCTGGAGTACGGCGGTGTGCGGGGCCGGTGCCCCGTCCCGGTCGGGACGCGGGCCGCGCGGGCCCGGCCCGGTGGCGGGCAGCAGCCCGGCGCACAGGGCGCGCGTCAGCGCGAGAGCCGCGCGCAAGGATCGTACGAGCGCCCCCTCCGCGACTCCATGCGCCGATAGCTCGATCAGCCGCAGCACCGCGAGATCCCCGCGGCGCAGCAGCCAGCCGGCGGCGACGGCCGCGAGCACGTGCCCGAGCAGCATCGGCAGCGAGGGCAGCAGTCCGGCCGAGGCGCCGGTGGCGTCGTGGACGTGCTCGAAGCCGGCCGGGGCGGACGTCGGCCGGCCGGCGCGGTCGATCAGACGCGCGTCGAGCAGCAGGCGGAAGGCGTGTCCCGGAGTGAGGGACGCGGCGGTCGAGCCGCACACGAGCCGCGCGGCCCGTTCGACCAGCGCGCTGTCGCTCAGCGCGGCGCCCGCCGACCCGCCCGCCGCTGGTCCCGTCGCGCCCATCGGCATCCCGGCGGAGGCCATCGCCACCCCGTGCTGGCCCAGCCCGAACAGCGTGTGCAGCACGGTCTGGCCGAGGGCGAGGAGCACGGCGATGCCCGGCAGCGAGCGGGCCCGCCCGGCGAGCGGTGCCACGAGCAGCAGGGCGCCGAGGAAGCCCGCGCCGAGCGTCCACAGCGGCACGCGCGCGCAGGAGGCCAGGGAGTGCCCGCCCGCGGCCAGCGCGACGCAGACCGCGGCGAACACCGCGGCCCGCAGGATCCGGAGCCCGGCTCCGGGGTGCGCCGTGCGCGGGTGGGGGGCAGTCATGGCGGGGTCATCATCGCACTGCCCTTACCGCGTGCCTACGGCAGGGCGTCTGAGGCGTCCCTCATACACCGATTCCTCCCCCGGCGCATCGGCCGGATGGGCGCAGACACGTCGACAGGGTGCTTACGGCCGCCTACGGGCGGCAATACGTAACGGTATGTCGAGCCGCGGCCGGGAGGCTGGAGCATGAGCATCTGGTGGTCACTCCATTTGCGGCGCGAGGCCGCCAGCGTGCCGCTCGCCCGGCGACTGCTGATCGGCACGATGGAGACGGCGGGGGTCGACCCGGAGATCTCCTACGACCTGTCCGTCGCCCTGAGCGAGGCCTGCGCCAACGCCGTCGAGCACGGCGGGGACACCGCCCGCGGCGCCTCGGAGGCCTACCGGGTGACCGCCTACCTCGACGGGGAGAAGTGCCGCATCGAAGTGACCGACGCGGGTCCCGGCTTCACCCGCCCGGCCGACCCCCGGCCGGCCCGCCCCGACGCCGAGCACGGCCGCGGCCTGTGTCTCATCCGCGAACTGGCCGACCACGTGCACATCGGCCCGAAACCCGGCCGGGGCGGGACGGTCGTCAGCTTCGACAAGATCCTCAAATGGCGGAAGGACCCGTCCCTGCTCACGGCCTAGCGGCCGCCCTGCCGGTGCCGCCGAGCTGTCCGAGGACCTTCGCCAGGGTCTCCAGGGCCTCCGGGTACAGCCGCTCCCTGGGGGTGCCGTAGCCGACGACCAGGCCCTGGGGGCGGCCGGGGCCGGGGGTGTGCCAGTGGTCGCCGAGCGCGCCCAGCGCCAGGCCCTCCGCCTCCGCGCGTTCCAGGACGGCCGCCTCGTCCGGCACCTCGATCAGCGCGTGCAGCCCGGCCGCGATCCCCCGCACGCTCCGGCGGGCCCCCAGCCGGTCCAGCAACTGGTCCCGGCGCCGCCGGTAGCGCAGCCGGCACGCGCGCACATGGCGGTCGTACGCGTGGCTGTCGATCAGCTCGGCGAGCGCGAGCTGGCCGATGGTCTCGGTGTGGTGGTCGCTGTGCAGCTTGGCGTCGGCGACCGCGTCGACCAGGTGCGGCGGCAGCACCATCCAGCCGAGCCGCAGCGCCGGGCCCAGGGTCTTGGACGCGGTGCCCAGGTACACCACCTGGCCCGGCGCCATCCCCTGCACCGCGCCCACGGGCTGGCGGTCGTAGCGGAACTCGCCGTCGTAGTCGTCCTCCACGATCAGCCCGCCCCGCGCGCGTGCCCAGTCGGTGAGCGCCCGGCGCCGCTCGGGGTGCAGGGTCACCCCGGTCGGGTACTGGTGGGCCGGCGTGACCACCACGGCCGCGGCCCCGCCCAGCTCCTCGGGGCGCAGCCCGCGCGCGTCGACCGGCACCGGCAGGACCGTTCCGCCGTTGTGCCGCACCACCTCCCGGTGGAAGGGCAGCCCCGGGTCCTCCATGGCGACGGCGGCACCGTCCAGCACCCGCGTGAGCAGCGCCAGGCCCTGCACGTAGCCGGAGGTGATGACGATCCGCTCCGGCGGCGCCAGCACCCCGCGCGCCCGCCCCAGGTACCCGGAGAGCGCGGTGCGCAGCTCGATCCGGCCGCGCGGGTCGCCGTAGTCGTACGCCAGCGAGGGTGCCGTCGCTATGGCGCGGCGCAGCGCCCGCAGCCAGGCGGCCGCCGGGAACGCGCCGACGTCCGGGCTGCCGGGGCGCAGGTCGAGGCGCGGCGCCCGCGCGCGCGTGTCCGTCCCCGGCTCCTCCGCCTGCACGGCCGGCAGCTCGGCGACCCGGGTGCCCGAGCCCTGCCGTGCCGTCAGATAGCCCTCGGCGACGAGCTGGTCGTAGGCGGCCTTCGCGGTGCCGCGGGAGATGCCGAGGTCGGCCGCGAGCCGCCGGGTGGCGGGCAGCCGGGTGCCGGGCGTGAGCCGCCCGTCCCGTACGGCGTCCCTGAGGGCCCTCTCGAGCCCTGTCCGGCGGCCGTCGGCCGCGTCGGGTTCCAGATGCAGGTCGACACCGACGCCCGACCAGAAGTCGTCCACGTTTCCACCCCCGTCACTGCCCGCGCCCCGAGCGGGCGCGGGGTACCGCGCGGCCCGCCACGGCGTCACCCGCAGACGAAATGGCCGGGCACCTCCCCGGTGCCCGGCCATTCAAACGCAGATCAGCCCTTCAGGGAGGCCATCCACGATTCGACCTCGTCCGACCGCCGGGGCAGCGCGGCGCTCAGGTTCCGGTTGCCGTCCTCCGTCACGAGGATGTCGTCCTCGATCCGGACGCCGATGCCCCGGTACTCCTCCGGCACGGTCAGGTCGTCGGCCTGGAAGTACAGCCCCGGCTCGACGGTGAGCACCATGCCCGGCTCCAGGGTGCCGTCCACGTACGTCTCGGTCCGCGCGGCGGCGCAGTCGTGGACGTCCATGCCGAGCATGTGCCCGGTGCCGTGCAGGGTCCAGCGGCGCTGGAGGCCCAGCTCCAGGACCCGCTCGACCGGACCCTCGACCAGGCCCCACTCGACGAGCCTCTCGGCCAGCACGCGCTGCGCGGCGTCGTGGAAGTCGCGGTACTTGGCGCCCGGCTGCACGGCCGCGATACCGGCCTCCTGCGCCTCGTAGACGGCGTCGTAGATCTTCTTCTGGATCTCGCTGTACGTGCCGTTGACCGGCAGCGTGCGCGTGACGTCGGCGGTGTAGAGGGTGTGGGTCTCCACGCCCGCGTCGAGCAGCAGCAGGTCGCCGGAGCGGACCGGGCCGTCGTTGCGGACCCAGTGCAGGGTGCAGGCGTGCGGGCCGGCCGCGCAGATGGAGCCGTAGCCGATGTCGTTGCCCTCCACGCGCGCGCGGAGGAAGAACGTGCCCTCGATGTAGCGCTCGCTCGTCGCCTCGGCCTTGTCGAGGACCTTGACGACGTCCTCGAAGCCGCGGACCGTCGAGTCGACGGCCTTCTGCAGCTCGCCGATCTCGAACTCGTCCTTGACGAGACGGGCCTCGGACAGGAAGACGCGCAGCTCCTCGTCGCGCTCGGCGGTGACCTTGTCGGTCAGGGCCGCCTCGATGCCGGCGTCGTGGCCGCGCACCACGCGGACCGGGCCGGTGGCCTCGCGGAGCTTGTCGGCCAGCTCCCGCACGTCGGCGGCCGGGATGCCGTACAGCGCCTCGGACTCGGTGAGGGAGTGCCGGCGGCCGACCCACAGCTCGCCCTGGCCGGAGAGCCAGAACTCGCCGTTCTCGCGGTCGGAGCGCGGCAGCAGGTAGAGGGTGGCCTCGTGGCCGTCGCCCCTGGGCTCCAGCACCAGGACGCCGTCCTCGGTCTGGTTGCCGGTGAGGTAGGCGTACTCGACGGAGGCGCGGAAGGGGTACTCGGTGTCGTTCGAGCGGGTCTTCAGGTTGCCCGCCGGGATCACCAGGCGCTCGCCCGGGAAGCGGGCGGAGAGCGCGGCACGGCGGCGCGCGGTCTCGGCGGCCTGCGGGATCGGCTCCAGGTCACGCAGCTCCGTGTCGGCCCAACCGGACTTCATGTTCTCGGCAAGCTCGTCGGAGACGCCCGGGTACAGGCCGTTCTTCCGCTGCTTGACGGTCTCCTCGGCCTCGGTCTCCGGGCCCTCCGCGGTAGCGGAGTCGGGGACGGCCGGGTTGAGCTCGTCGGACACGTGATCCTCCTCGATACGCCAGTGATCTCCCCCGGGGCCCGCGACGCTCCTGCTTGTGGCCGGGCGGGGACCACCATCATCGTACGGTCGTACCGGCAGCGGGCGGGGGTGGATGACCTGTTATGCCCGGTCATGCCGGCCGCGCGCGTGCGGCTCAGTCGAAGCGGGCCGCCAGCAGGACCACGTCCTCCTCGCTGTCGGCCGCGTCCAGGCCGTCCGGCAGGACCGCGCGCAGGACGTGGTCGGCGACGGCTCCCGGATCGTGCCGCAGCGCGCGCGGGACACCCGCGGCGGCGGCGTGCAGCCGGGCGAAGGCCCGGTCCGTCGGGTCGCCGGTGCGGTGCAGCAGCCCGTCGGTGTAGAGCAGGACCGTCTCCCCGGCCTCCGCCTGGATCTCCGCGCTCGGCGCCTCCCAGCAGGCGAGCATGCCGAGCGGCGCGGAGAGGGAGGTCTCGGCGAACTCGGTGCGCCGCTCGCCGATCAGCAGCGGCGGGCTGTGCCCGGCACCGGCCAGGGTGACCTTGCGCACGGCGGGCTCGCAGTAGGCGAACAGCGCGGTGGCCGAGCGGGCCGGCTCGGTCAGCCGCAGAAGCAGCTCCAGGTCGGACAGGACGGCGACCGGGTCCTCGCCCTCCATGACGGCGTACGCGCGCAGGGAGGCGCGCAGCCGCCCCATGGCGGCCACCGCGCTCGGCCCGGAGCCGGTGACCGAGCCGACCGAGAGGCCGAGGGCGGCCTCCGGCAGCGGCAGGGCGTCGTACCAGTCCCCGCCGCCGCGCGGGGACGTGCGGTGCCGGGCGGCGAGCTGGACGCCCGGCACCCGGGGCAGCCGGGCGGGCAGCAGCTCCTCGGTGAGGGCCGCCACGCACGCGCGCGTGCGCTCCACCTCCAGCAGCCGGGCGAGGTGCTCGGTGGCCTGCCGGACGTACAGGCCCGCCAGGTGGCGCCGGCGCTCGTGCGGCTCGGCCGGCTCGTCGTAGAGCCAGACGACGGCGCCGAGGCGGCCCGCGGACTCGGTGGCGAGCGGGAGGGAGTAGCTGGCGGCGTAGCCGAGGCGGACGGCCACCTCGCGGTGGCGCGGGTCCAGGCCGTCCTCGGCGAACAGGTCGGGGTGCGCGATCTCGGCGGCGCCGCGGGTGTCGTACGGCAGGGCGGAGCGCGGCACGGTCTCGAGGTGGCCGAGGTCGGCGCGGCCGAGTCCGAGGCCGAGGGTGGTGCGGGGGCCGTCGCCGTCGGCGGGCTCCAGGACGGCCAGGCCGCGGCGGGCGCCGACCAGGGCGGCGCCGCCGCGCAGCAATTCGTGCAGCGCGGGGTCGAGGGCGCTGGTGCGGGAGAGGCGCTCGGTGAGTTCGTGGAGGGTCGTGAGGTCGGAGACCCAGCCGGCCAGCCGGTCCTGGAGCAGGGCGCCGGGGGCGGGGCTGTGCGGCGCGGGGACCGCGGGTGCGGGACCCGAGACGGGGGAGGCGGGTGCGGCAGTGTGGGCGGGAGTGGGAACCGTAGAATCGATTCCAGCCACTTTCGGAGGGTGCGGGGCGTTCATGGCGTCCGGCCTTCAGACCGGTGCGTATTGCTCAAAAGCATCGCAAACCCCCATGTCACTCTGCGCCGCTAGCAGTGTCTCCACATGTACACGCACTCGTGAGGGGATGTCCAGCATTGTCCTGCGGGGATTCCTGGTGTCCATGAGGTTGGTGAGGGTTTTCCTCGAACCCCTTGCCTTACTGCCAAGTTGGCTCAAAACTGCCTTAGGTATCGGTTCATTGCGGTCGACTGGCCTTGCTCCACGGAGCGTCACAGCGGTCGTGATGGGTACGTACTCGGAGAAGGCCAGGGGTGGTTGGGGGCCACCCGGAACCTGGCGACGGACCCGGGCGTCATAGCCACCGACGGCCGAGCCCCATCCTCCCGTGGCGGAGGCGGAGAGAAATACGCGCGACGGCAAAACGCCAGACTTCGCCACCCCCACGCCGCGGCCGTGCTTTTGATGGACGCACTATGGACGCGGACGCGGCCCACGCTCGACCCCTTGGGGTTCCCCCTGCCGTGCGCGGGGGTGTGATGCGCCAACAGGTACGCCCAGTGAAGTGATCGACACATGGTGTGATGTGGTCCACGGTGTTGCCAGCGGTGCAACGGAAAGGAACGAGCGCTGATGCGCGAGATCCTCGGAAGGCGACGCAGGCTTCTGTCCAGGCGGAACGGCGGGAGGCCTGAACTGATCGGCGCGGCCCTGACCTTCGCGACGCAGTGGCAGTGGCCGGTGCTCCCCGGAGTGGCGCCGGACCCGCAGGGGCGGGCCCGCTGCGCCTGCCCCGACCCGGAGTGCACGGTGCCCGGCGCGCACCCCTTCGACCCCGGCCTGCTCGCCGCCACCACCGACGCGCGCATGGTGCGCTGGTGGTGGACCAACCGGCCGGCCGCCCCGGTCATCCTGGCCACCGGAGGCAAGGCGCCCTGCGCGGTCAGCCTGCCGGCGCTCGCCGCCTCCCGCGCCCTCGCCCTGCTCGACCGGCGCGGCATGCGGCTCGGACCGGTGATCGCCTCGCCCAGCCGCTGGGCGCTGCTCGTCAAGCCGTACTCCATGGAGCAGCTCGGCGAACTGCTCTACGCCAAGGACTTCGTCCCCGGCTCCCTGCGCTTCCACGGCGAGGGCGGCTATATCGCG
This sequence comes from Streptomyces sp. NPDC047841, assembly GCF_040704085.1. Taxonomy (NCBI): domain Bacteria; kingdom Bacillati; phylum Actinomycetota; class Actinomycetes; order Kitasatosporales; family Streptomycetaceae; genus Streptomyces; species Streptomyces sp. NPDC047841. Next base: position 140,553 of record NZ_JBEYRP010000015.1, on the reverse strand, counting down.
CTGCCCCCGTCCGAGACCGGCCAGGGCGCCGTCCGCTGGGAGCGCGCGCCGCTGCCCGGCTCGGCCGCGCCCTGGGTGCCCGACGTGGAGGCCGTCGTGGACGCCGTGGTCGACGCCCTCACTCGTACGGGTGTGAGCGCGCCCGAGTTGTAGGGGTGTCGGGCGCGGGCGGGGCGGGCGAGCCCCGCTCGCTCGTTATCGTCCGCATATGCAGCGTCAACCCGGCGGTCACCGCGCCCCACGGCCGCACCGCGTGCCACGGCCGCACCGAGGCCGGCGGAACCACCGAAAGCCCGACCCCCGGCAGCTCCGGCTGCTCGCCCTCGCGGGCTTCGTGGCGGCCATGGCCGCGCTGCCGCTGGCCGTGGCCTCCGCGCGGCAGGCGGGCGACACCGGCCGGACCGCCGTACCGGCCGCCTCCCGCGGTGACGCGGGGACCCGTCCCCACACCGGCAGCCGCTCCCCCCATCCGCTCGGCCTCGGGCTCGCCACCGCCGCCCGCTGCGGCCCCGAACTCACCTCGCCCGAGGGCATCGAGGCGCAGACCTGTGTGCTGACACGGGGCGAGGACACCTGGGCGCGCACCTACTACCGCAACGCCACCGGCGAGTCGCTGGACTCCGTGCTGAGCCTCATGGGCCCGGACGACCGGACCGTGCAGATGCGCTGTGCCACCGGGTCCGACGACGAGCCCGCCACCTGTGAGACGCCGCGCGAGCGCAGCCGGGGCGGACCGGACGCCTACACGGCCGTCACCGAGTTCGCCGAGCGCGGCCCGGCGGGGGCGCTGCTGCTCCGCTCCGGCAGCAACTCCTGAACCAGCGGCGGCAGTTGACCACCGACCCCCGCGCGGCCCGCCGTACGCGGGCATGGAAAGACCCGGTTGCTGGCGACGGGGGATGCACCAGCAACCGGGCTACTGGAACGGTAACAAGAGATCGGCGGTTCGCAAATTCCGGGTTGGCTATTCGGACACCGATTTCCCTGTCCGCACCGGCAGTTGTGACAGGAGTCACCTGCCGCACGGCCCGGTGCCACGGCTGACCGACCGGTCAGCCGTGGCACCCGGGCGCGGGCGTCAGCTCAGCGTGACCTGCCGGTTGGTCAGACCGCCGCGCGCCCGGCGCTCGTCCGGGGTCAGCGGCTCCTGAACGGCGAGGGCGGTGGCGAGGCGCTCGGCGAACTCGGCGGCCGGCTTCTCCACGTCCTCCGCGGTGACCCCGGTCGGCAGGTCCCAGACGGGCACGATCAGGCCGTGAGCACGGAAGGAGCCCACGAGCCGGGTGCCCTCGCCGAGGCTGGACCGGCCCGCCGCGTGCAACCGCGCGAGGGCGTCCAGAAGCTGCTCCTCCGGGTGGGGCATGACCCAGCGCAGGTGGTTCTTCTCCGGGGTCTCGCACCAGTACGCGGCGTCCACGCCGGACAGCTTCACGGTCGGGATGGCGGCGGCGTTGGCCCGCTCCAGGGAGGCCGCCACCTCCGGCGTGGCGTTCTCCACGTCCGGCACCCAGAACTCGAAGCCGCTGTGCACGACCGGCTCGAACGCGCCCTGCGGGTCGAGCAGATCCTGCAGGCGCGGGCTCTCGGCGGGGGCCCGGCGGCCCTGCACCGGGGTGCCGGGCGTGGCCTCCAGCGCCCGCAGCAGCGTGTCGGCGAGGTCGCGGCTGATGTCACCGGACGCCGTGTCGTTCTGCAGGCCGAGCAGCACCGAGCCGTCGTCGCGGCGCAGCGCGGGCCAGGCCATCGGCAGCACGGTGGCCAGGGTGACCGACGGGACGCCCTCGGGCAGGCCGTCGCGCAGGGTCAGCCCGGCCGTCGCGGCCGGGACGAGTTCGCGCAGCGCGACCCAGTCGCACTCGCCGGGCAGTCCCTCGAACGGGCGCTGCACCAGCTCGGTCGCGGCGTGCGCGGCGGCCCGGCCGTGGCAGGCCTTGTAGCGCCGGCCGCTGCCGCAGGGGCAGGGTTCGCGGGCGCCGACTACCGGGATCTCCCCGTCGATCGGCTGCGGCTTGGCCTTCGTCTGGGGTCGCTTCTTGGCCATGGTGGGTGTCTCCCGGTTACGGCTCTTCTCGTACGTCCGGAGCCTAGCCGTTCGGACCATGACCGACGGGAACCTGTGGACAACGCACGCGCGCTCGACGCCGGTGGGTGAATCCGCGGGCGGTGGACGGGGGACACGCCGTCCGGCGCCCGTACGTCCCCGACCACGGGGGAACGCACCGCCCCTGACGACGCGGGACCGTGCCGGTTCAGTCCAGTTCGTCGAACGCCTCGGTGAAGTCCAGGCCGGACAGGCCGGACAAGCCCGGCAGGCCGGACAGGTTGGACAGACCGGGCAGGTCGGACGCGCCGGGCAGGCCGGGCGGCGGCGCGGATCTGGTGACGCGCGTAGTGAAACCGTCGCGGCGGCACCCGGCATCGGGATCGTGGACGTCCTCGTGGACCAGCGCCCAGACGGTCACCTCGCCCTGGACGTCGTCCCGGACGCCCCAGTCGTCGGCGAGGGCCGTGATGATGTTCAGCCCGCGGCCGCCGTGCGCGGTCACCGAGGGCGTGGCCGGCGCCGGGCGGGTCGGGCCGCCGCCGTCCGTGACCTCCACGACGAGCCGCCCGCGCGCGTCGACCCGCCATGCGGCGCGGACGTCCCCGTCCCCGGCCGGCGCGTCCCCCAGGGGCCTGCCGTGCTTGCAGGCGTTGCTCAGCAGTTCGGAAAGGATCAGTACGGCGTCGTCGATGACCGACTCGGACACGCCACCGCTGCGCAGCTGCGCCCGCATCCGGTGCCGCGCCTTCCCCACGCCCGCAGGGCCATGGGGTACGGCCATGCTCGACGACGTGGGCACCTCCTGTGCCACCACCAACGCCACCCCCGAGACCTCCTTCGCCCCACGCCATGGGGTGGATGCCCTCCCGGCCTGTGCCGGAAACCGGCCAATCCTCTTCCGGTGACGCATACGACGCGGGTGGAGACGCAGCGAACGCGCCGGAGCACACCCCGTGACGGGCCCGCGCGCGCCAGGGGGTGGCGGCGGCCGGCTCAGCGGCCCAGCCGCCGCAGCACCGCGCGCGGGCGGTTGGTGATGATGGCGTCGACGCCCAGCCCCACGCAGAGGTCGACGTCCTCGGGCTCGTTCACGGTCCAGACGTGGACCTGGTGGCCGGCCCGCTTCAGCCGCTCCACGTACGCGGGGTGACCGCGCACGATGCGGATCGAGGGCCCCGCGATGCGCACGCCCGCGGGCAGCCGCCCGTCGCGCAGCCGGGGCGAGACGAACTGCATCAGGTACACCGTCGGCAGCGTCGGCGACACGGCCCGCACGCGGTGCAGCGAACGCGCCGAGAAGCTCATGACGCGCACCGGCGACTCGTCGGCGGAGGCCGGAGCGTCCAGCCCGAACCGTTTCAGCAGGGCCAGCAGCCGGTCCTCGACCTGGCCCGCCCAGCGCGTGGGGTGCTTGGTCTCGATGGCCAGCTCCACCCGCCGCCCGGCGTCCGCGACCAGCTCCAGCAGCCGCTCCAGGGTGAGCACGGACGTCTCCTCGCGGTCCTCCGGCCGGTGCTCCCAGTCGGGCTCCTCGTCCCGCCCGTGCCAGGCCTCGCGCGTCTTCCAGGAGCCGAAGTCGAGGGCGGCCAGATCGGCCAGTTCCAGCGCGGAGACCGCGCCGCGGCCGTTGGAGGTACGGTTCACGCGCCGGTCGTGGACGCAGACCAGATGGCCGTCCGCGGTCAGCCGTACGTCGCACTCCAGGGCGTCCGCGCCGTCCTCGATGGCCTTCCGGTAGGCGGCGAGGGTGTGTTCGGGTGCGTCCTCGGAGGCGCCGCGGTGGGCGACGACCTGGAGGGAGTGCTGTCGTGCGTGGGTCACCGCGTCATGGTGCCACCGTCGCCGGGTACACGGGGCGGCGCGGGCGGGTGCGTGCGACGCACGGGGGGCCTGCGGCATGCACGTTACAAAACCTTTGCTCCGAAGATCCTATATAAACCTATATAAAGACGACTGCCGGACCCACAGCCACCCCTTATGGTGCTCTGACGGCCCGTGGGAAAAGCTGGCCCCAGACCAGTGCGACCGACGACACCAGGCGTGGATCGAGGAGAAGACCTGTGAGCACCGAGAACGAGGGCAACACGGTACCCCCGGCGCCGTCCGCACCTCCCGTGCCGATGGCCTCTCCCGCCGCTACACCGCAGGGCCCCGCCCCGGAGGGGAACGCGCCGACGGCCCCGCTGCCGCCCGTGCCCCACGAGGCCCCGGCGACCTCGGCGGCGGCGGACCACGGCCCCGCGTACCAGCCCGGCCCGGCCCCCGACGGCTCCTGGCCGCCCCCGCCGCCGGGCACCCCGGCCTACGCCGACGGCGGCTCCGGTGCCGCGGGCACCGGCTGGGGGAGCACCTACCAGCAGCCCGCCCCCAAGCCGCGCGGCGGACGCGGCGGGCTCGTGGCGGCGGTCCTGGTGGCCGCGCTGGTGGCGGGCGGCCTGGGCGGCGGCCTCGGCTACACGCTGGCCAAGGACCGCGACGACCGCGGCTCCACCACCGTCTCCGCGTCCGACAGCGGTGCCACGCAGGTCAAGCGCGCGCCGGGGACGATCGCCAACGTGGCCGCCAGGGCGCTGCCCAGCACGGTGACCATCGAGGCGGAGAGCACCAGCGGCGAGGGCGGCACGGGCACCGGGTTCGTCTTCGACACCCAGGGCCACATCGTCACCAACAACCACGTGGTGGCGGACGCGGTGGACGGCGGCAAGCTGACGGCCACCTTCCCGAGCGGCAAGAAGTACGACGCCGAGGTCGTCGGCCACGCGCAGGGCTACGACGTCGCGGTGATCAAGCTCAAGAACGCCCCCTCCGACCTCAAGCCGCTCGCCCTCGGCGACTCCGACAAGGTGGCCGTCGGCGACGAGACCATCGCCATCGGCGCCCCCTTCGGCCTGTCCAACACGGTCACCACGGGCATCATCAGCGCCAAGGACCGTCCGGTGGCCTCCAGCGACGGCGGCTCCGGCAGCAAGTCGTCGTACATGAGCGCCCTGCAGACCGACGCGTCGATCAACCCCGGCAACTCCGGCGGCCCCCTGCTGGACGCGGCCGGCGCGGTCATCGGCATCAACTCCGCGATCCAGTCCACCGGCAGCGGCGGCTTCGGCACCGGCCAGTCCGGCTCGATCGGCCTGGGCTTCGCCATCCCGATCAACCAGGCCAAGTACGTCGCCCAGCAGCTGATCAAGACCGGCAAGCCGGTGTACGCGCGCATCGGCGCGTCCGTCTCCCTCCAGGACTCCGGCGACGGCGCGCAGATCACCGACCAGGGCACGGGCGGCTCCGCCGCGGTCGAGGCGGGCGGTCCGGCGGACAAGGCCGGCCTGAAGTCCGGTGACGTCATCACCAAGCTCGACGACCACGTGATCGACAGCGGCCCGACCCTGATCGGCGAGATCTGGACCCACAAGCCGGGCGACAAGGTGACGGTCACCTACAAGCGCGGCGGCCAGGAGCACACGGTGGAACTGACGCTGGGTTCCCGGGTGGGCGACAGCTGACGCACGGGGGCCGTACCGCCGTACGTGACGGCTGCTCGTTCGGCGCCCGCCGTCGTGGCTGACTGCGCCAACCGCCCCGATACCGCGACACCGGGGTCCTGACCAGGGATTCCGCGACCGGGCCACCCCGAATGCCGTCCAGGCCGAGGGGTGGTCCGGTCTTCTGCTTGCGGGGCTGCGGCTCGGCTCGGGGCCTTACCGCCCTCGTAGATCGTGGGCCTGTCCCCGGGCGCCGGACCGAGCATGGCGTCGATCGGTTCGCCCAGCGCGCCCCGCACCTTCGCCTCCCGGCGCTTGCCCCTCGCGACGGCGTGTCCCTGCTCGGGGTGCGGTGCGTCATCGGAGTGTTCGACAGCCCGCCAGCCCGTGGCGGAACCCCCTCGTTCGCCCGGTGCCCGACCACCGCGGTGGCCGGGCAGGCGTGTCAGGGGGCACCGACGGTGTCTCGGGAGCATTCTGGCAGCACTGGTGAGCTCCGCGGGGCAGCCGACGAGAAGGGTCCGGTCATGCGGGAATCGTCGCAGGACGTTACGGTCGTGGCTCTCCTGGCGGATCCTGACGCGCCGACGCAGATCGCGCGGCGCATCGCCCGCGTACTCCCTGCCCGGCTCGCCGGCAAGTCGGGCCAGGGACGGCGGTTCGACGTCAAGGTGGTCAGTGAGCCCTTCACCGGGGGGACCGAGGATCTGTCCACGTTGACGCGCCGGATCATCGACCGCGCGCGTGGGGAACATTGGGACGTCGTCGTGGCCCTGACCGACCTGCCCCTGCACACGCACGGGCGCAAGCTCGTCGTGGATCTGAGTCATGAACACGGCCTGGCGCTGTTGTCCCTTCCGTCGCTGGGGGGCTTGCGACTTCAGCGAAGGGCCCTGCGGACGGTCGAAGAAGCCGTGCTCAGCCTGGCGACTCCGCGCGCCACCGGGGAGGAGGAACCTTTCCGGCGTCCTTCGCTGGGACGTTTCGCCCGTCATCTCGCTCCTGTTCACCCGGGTCCGATCGGTGAGGAGGAGGCCGCCGATCTGCGGTACGTCGTCAGCGGGCCGGGCGGTTACCTGAGGGTGCTCAGCGGTATGGTCCGCGCCAATCAGCCGTGGCGGCTGGTGCCGGGCCTGTCGAAAGCCCTGGCGGCCGCCCTCGCCACGGGAGCCATCGCCACCGTGAACTCCACCCTCTGGAGCCTGTCCGAGGCCCTGAGCACCACGCGTCTCGTGATCGCCATGGTCGGGTCCGTCGTGCTCATGATCGGCTGGCTGATCGTGGACGCGAAGCTGTGGCATCGATCGACGGATGCCTCGCCGGAGGAGAGGAAGAGGACGACTCTCTACAACGCGTCCACGGTCGTGACCCTGGGCATCGGCGTGGTCGTCTGTTACGCGGGTTTGCTGGTCATCAACCTGGTGTGGGCGCTCTTCATCCTCAACGACAAAGTCTTCGCCTCGATGACACGGACCCCGCTGCACCCCACGGAGTACTGGACGCTGTCCTGGTTCGTCGCGTCGATCGCCACGGTGGGCGGCGCGCTGGGATCCGGTCTGGAGAGCGACGAGGCGATCCGGGCGGCCGCCTTCTCCAAGCGCGAACAGGAACGTCGCCGCATGCGGGCGGACGACCACGATGACCAGGGGATGACCTGACCGGAGACGTGCCGGGGACCGGGGACCGGTGGCCGTCCGAGTACGGAACATCCGCTGATCGATCGGTGCGTGGTTGTTTCCGTCGTATGCCGACGGGGACCCGCACCGCGTGCCGTCGGAGTGCTGGGGTTCCACCTGGCGGGCCGGCGGCGCGATCACCGTTCCACCTGATTCGGGTGAGCGGCCCGCAGAGGCATGCCGGAGCCGCGGACTCCGTCGTCAGCACTTCTGGGTGTCGGGCTCTTCGCGTCGTCTCATCAGCGCCGTGCCGCGGTCGTGCCGCGACACCGAGGGAAGTCATCATGAAAGCAGCGGTATATGAAGGACCGCGAACGGTCGCGGTGAAGGACGTACCGGACGCGAAGATCGAGCACCCCTGCGACATCATCGTCAAGATCACCTCGACCAACATCTGCGGTTCGGACCTGCACATGTACGAGGGCCGCACCTCGTTCGAGTCCGGCCGTACCCTCGGGCACGAGAACCTGGGCCAGGTCGTGGAGGTCGGCTCGGCCGTCCGCAAGGTCCAGGTCGGCGAGTACGTGGTGCTGCCCTTCAACATCGCCTGCGGCTTCTGCAAGCAGTGTGAGCAAGGCCTGACGAACTACTGCCTGACCATGCAGCCGGTACCGGACCTCGCGGGAGCCGCCTACGGATTCGCCGAGATGGGCCCCTACCAGGGCGGCCAGGCGGAGCTGCTGCGCGTCCCCTACGGCGACTTCAACGCGCTGCGTCTGGGCGAGGACGCCGCCGAGCGGCAGACCGACTACGTGATGCTCGCCGACATCTTCCCCACCGGCTACCACGCCACCGAGATGGCCCACGTCAAGCCGGGCGACCAGACCATCGTCTTCGGGGCCGGTCCGGTCGGGCTGATGGCGACCTACTCCGCCCTGCTCAAGGGTGCCGGCCGGGTCTGGACGGTCGATCACCAGCCGACCGGCTGCGCAAGGCGGAGGAGATCGGGGCGATCCCGGTCAACACCGCGGAGCAGGACCCGGCGGAGGTCGTCAAGGAGGCCACCCTCGGTCTGGGCGCCGACAACGGCTGCGAGTGCGTCGGCTACCAGGCACACGACCCCCAGGGACACGAGGACGCCAGCCTCACGCTCAACGGGCTGATCGACTCGGTCCGGTTCACCGGCCACATCGGCGTGGTGGGTGTCTTCATGCCTCAGGACCCCGGCGGCGCGGAGGCCCAGGGTGAGCTGGAGGCCCAGGGCAAGGTCCCGATCGACTTCGGGATGATGTGGTTCAAGGGCCAGCACATGGGCACCGGGCAGGCGCCGGTGAAGAAGTACAACCGGGCGCTGCGGGACCTGATCGCCGGCGGGAAGGCGAAGCCGAGCTTCGTCGTCTCCCACGAACTCAGCCTGGACGAGGCCCCCACCGCCTACGAGCACTTCGACGCCCGTGACGAGGGCTGGACCAAGGTCGTCCTGCACCCCGACGGACACGGCAACGGCCACAAGAAGTAGGGAGCACAGGGCCGCCGCCCGCCTCCTCTCCCAGGACCGGGCCGGCCGACGAACGGTGTCCGGCCCCGGCTCCGGCCGGGGCCGGACGGACAACTGACGGACAACTGCCGCCCGCGCTCCCGTCGTACCCGGCAGCGGCGGTCAACCGTGCCCGGCTCACCACCGCGACGCCGGTGGGTGACGGAAGTCGAGGATTGGTCGCGGGCCAGGCGGAAACTCCGCCGTTGTCCACTCCGCACCTTCCACCTCGCCCAAGTGGCCCGCCTTCCGTTCACCTCACCGCACGTGGGGAGCACTCATGAAGACAGACACCCGTTCCACCACCCGCCTCCAGCACGATCCGCTCGTCCGCGGCCTCGGCTGGGCCAGCGCGCTCATGGGCGTGCCCCAGGTCGTCGCCCCGGCGGGCTTCGCCCGGGCCCTGGGCGTCGGCGACGCCTTCCGGCACCGCTCGGCGACGACCGCCGTCGGTGTGCGCGAGCTGGCGGCGGCGTCCGGGCTGCTGGGGCGACCGCATCCCGCCTGGCTCTGGGGCCGCGTCGGCGGCGACCTCATGGACCTGACGATGCTGACCCGGGCCCTGAGGAACCACAACGGTCGCGGTCTGGGCCGCACCGTCGCCGCGACCGCCGCGGTCACCGCCCTCACGGTCACGGACGTCTACGCGGCCGTGACCCGCACCCGTAGGAGCACTCCCATGGAACTGACCGCGACCACCACCGTCGGCCGGCCTCCGGACGAGGTCTACGCCCTCTGGAGGGACCTGGAGCGGCTGCCGGACTTCATGGCGCACCTGGAGGAGGTGCGCGTCACCGGCCCGCGCACCAGTCACTGGCGGGCCGGCGCGCCGTTCGGCAAGACGGTCGAATGGGACGCCGAGACCACGCAGGAAGTCGCCGGCCGGCTGATCGCCTGGCGGTCGGTGGACGGCGCCGACATCGACAACTCCGGCGAGGTCCGCTTCGAGCCCGCCCCCGGCGGCCGGGGCACGGAGATCCGGGTGACCCTGCGCTACGACCTGCCCGGCGGGGCGCTGGGCCAGGCCGCGGCGCGCTACTTCGGCGAGGAACCGCACCAGCAGCTGGACGACGACCTGCGCCGCTTCAAGCAGATCGCGGAGACCGGCGAGGTCGTCCGCTCCGAGGGCGCACCCGGCGGCAAGCGGGCCCGCCGGGAGTTCCCGCAGCACCCGGCCCGGCCGCTGACCGAGGACGAACTGAAGGAGGCCCTGGCATGAAGGCGAACTGCTGGACGGGACGCAACTCGGTCGAGGTGCAGGACGTCCCCGAACCCTCGATCCTGAACAGCCGCGACGCCATCGTGAAGGTCACCTCGACGGCGATCTGCGGTTCCGACCTGCACCTGCTCGACGGCTACGTCCCCACCATGCAAAAGGGCGACATCATGGGCCACGAGTTCATGGGGGAGGTCGTCGAGGTCGGCTCCGGCATCAGCGAGGGCACACTGCGCGTCGGGGACCGGGTCGTCGTGCCGTTCCCCATCGCCTGCGGCGCCTGCGCGTCCTGTCGCGCGGAGCTGTACTCGTGCTGCGAGAACACCAACCCCAACGCGGGCATCTCGGAGAAGTTGTTCGGCCACCCCACCGCCGGCATCTACGGCTACTCCCACCTCACCGGTGGCTTCGCCGGCGGCCAGGCCGAGTACGCCCGCGTGGTGCTCGCCGACGCCAACGCCCTCAAGATCGAGTCGGACCTCACGGACGAGCAGGTGCTGTTCCTGTCCGACATCCTGCCGACCGGGTACATGGGCGCCGACATGTGCGACATCCAGGAAGGCGACGTCGTCGCCGTCTGGGGTGCCGGACCGGTCGGCCAGTTCGCCATGGACAGCGCCCGGGTGCTGGGCGCGGAGAAGGTCATCGCGATCGACAAGGAGACCTACCGGCTCGACATGGCCGCCGCCCAGGGCTACACCACCATCAACTTCGAGGACACCGACGTACGGTCCGCCCTGCTCGAACTCACCGGCGGCCGGGGCCCCGACAAGTGCATCGACGCGGTCGGCCTGGAGGCCACCCACGGCGCCTCCCACGTCCACCTCTACGACCGCGCCAAGCAGGCGGTCCGCTCCGAGACCGACCGGCCGCACGCCCTGCGCCAGGCCATCCTGTCCTGCCGCAGCGGCGGCGTGGTGTCGGTCATCGGCGTCTACGGCGGACTGATCGACAAGTTCCCGGCGGGCGCCTGGATGAACAGGTCCCTGACCCTGCGCACCGGGCAGTGCCACGTGCACAAGTACATGAAACCGCTGCTGGGCATGATCGAGCGGGGCAGGATCGACCCCACCCGGATCATCACCCACCGACTGCCGCTGACCGAGGCACCGACCGGCTACGACCTGTTCAAGAACAAGAAGGACCACTGCGAGAAGGTCGTCCTCACGCCGTGAGGGGCACGCGCCGATGACGGGCACCATCCCGCCGACGACGTGGTGGCGGCGGACGCGGGATGCGTGGGGACGGGTGTGGCAGGCACGCCAGTAGGCTGACGCCGTACCGGCGCGAGCCGGGAACAAGCGACGCTCTCAGGATCGCGGGCGAGTGGGACTTCAGTGGACCCCATGTGGACCACAGCCCCCGCACGGCGCCCGCGCCCGGTACGCTGTACCCGCTCCGCCCCAGGTGGGCAGGGTGAAGGTGGGTTGCCCGAGCGGCCTAAGGGAACGGTCTTGAAAACCGTCGTGGCGCGAGTCACCGTGGGTTCAAATCCCACACCCACCGCACGGGAGAACTGCCCCCGACCGGCACCGCGGTCGGGGGCCGTTGTCATGCGCGACACCCCTCGGCGTCCGCTGCCTCCCGCTGGTTCCCGTCCGGTCGGGCACGGGAAGGGCACGGCCGGCCGGGCTGGGAGGTCACCCCGTGGCGACCCCGCCCGGTCGTCGGCGTCCGGCCCTCACGGCCCGTGTCCCGTCAGCCGGGCCGCCGACGCGATCGTGGCGCGGGCCTCGCGTTCGGTCAGGCCGGTGTCGCGGGCGGCGGCCACGAGGGGGTCCGTCAGGGCGGGTCCGAGACCGTTCTCGTAGGCGCGGCAGGCCGCCCAGAACAGGCGGGTGTTGCGCTGCCCCTCGTGCGCCGCGAGCACGAACTGGACCAGCCCCTGGCCGTGGCCGCCCAGGGCCGGACGGGTGGGGTGGGGCGCGCGGGGCGGGGGGAGGAGGAGCCGCAGGAGGGACGGCGGGCAGGAGGCCGGGGCGAGGTCGGCCGTGCCGGGTACGGCCGTGTAGACGCCGTGGTCGGTGCGGGAGCCGGGGCCTACGAGGTAGCCGCCGGCACCCCGGATGTCGATGCCGGGGGCGAGCCGCCCGGCCGAGTTCGGTACGACGGTGTCGGGCGGGCCGGTCAGCCACAGGTGGCGGCCGCCGCTGGGGGTACGGACGACGACCGTCTCCGGGATCGTGAACAGGTGGCGCAGGGCCAGTTCCCGCAGGGCGGCCGAGGAGTCCGTGCCGGACTTGGTGTCGAGGTCGACGCCGATCAGGTGGTACGGGGGCAGCCCGCAGGCGATGCCGTAGCCGGTGGCCCAGGGCGCGGCGGCGAAGAGTTCGCGGATGCGGCCGGGGTCGGTGGAGGCGTCGTACACACCGTGGCCGGAGCGGCCGCACTCGCCGTGACAGGGGCGCCCCGCCGGGGCCGGGTCGTCGCGGTGCGGGGAGCGCAGGGCCGGGAGCTTCGTCCGGGACAGGGGGATCACGGCCAGTCCGCGTTCGGCGGCTGACAGGGCGTGCGCGAGGGCCAGCGTCGTGGCCTGCCGGTCGATGGTGGCCATGCTTCTATGTTCGTACACGCGTTCGAAAATGGGAAGGGCGGGACGGGGTGGCGCGCCGGGTGGCGGGTGGGTTGGCCGGAAAGGTGCCGCAACGATTCATCCCCTGTGTCGCTTGAGGTTGGTATCTGGCGTGAAGCGTGGTCCGGGGGTGGATGCAGGGAAAAGTGGCGATGAGGGTTTATCGACTTGTCATCACGCTTGCGTGCGAATCGCGGCTTCCGGCACGGTTCGCCGGTGATCCGGTGGGCAACTCTGGAGGCGCGACGTCGTCCACGACAGCCGGGGCGGTCGGCCAACCGTCCCGGCGACAGCCGATGGTTCACGCGCTTGCGGCCCCCGGGCCGCAGAGTGCTTGATTCTGGAGGAACACATGGCAAGCATCCGTACCGCCCGCGTACTCGCCGCCGTCTCCGCTCTCCCGCTCGCGGCCGCCCTCTTCGCCGGCGTCGCGACGGCGGACAACGGCGCCCTCGCGGACGACGGATCGAACTCGGGCGTGGCAGCGGTTCTCGGCAGCGGGGTCGGTGACGACAACAGCGGCAACTCGTCCACCACGAACCAGAACGCGGTCGGCTCCGGTGCCTCGAACCAGAGCAACACCGCCCAGGTCAACGGCTCCGCGTTCACGGCCATCCGGCAGGGCAACGAGAACATCCACGTCAACTTCACCCGCCTCTGGTGAGCCGGGGGCGAGGGCCCTCGTGAGGAGGGCCCTCGCGGGGTGTGCTCCGGGGTCGCGACACGTCGGCGCGGCGGTGCTTCGGTGCCGCCGCGCCGGCGTTTCCCCGGCCCGGACGACCGCCGCCGGCCTTGACATCCCACGCCGTCCGACGGACGGTCGGAAGCCGTCGACGGGATCAGGGGGTGCCGGTGAGCGACGAGCGGGTGGAGGACGAGCCGGGCGCGCGGCTCAGCGAGCCCCACCCCAATGACGGCCGGTACCGGGGTGCCGGCATCCGGGCTGGTCCTGACGCCGGACGGCCGGCCTCCTCAGGGTCGTACCCGCAGACGGGCACACCCGCACTCCACCTTCAGGAGGTGGAGGCAGCCCCACCCCTACAACCTGAGGGGGACTCGCCTTCGGGACCTGCGGCCGATCCGCGCCGCGGGCCGCGCTCCTAGCGTGGAGCCATGACCACACCCGTCTGCACCAGCGCCTCGGCCGCCGCACCCGGGCGGCGGACGCCCGCCTACCCGTCGTTCGCGTCGTACGTGCGGGCCCGTCAGCTGGTCCTGCTGCGTACCGCGCGCTCGCTGACCGCGAACCCGAGCGACGCCGAGGACCTGCTGCAGACCGCGCTCGCCAAGACCTACGTCGCCTGGGAGCGGATCGAGGACCAGCGGGCGCTCGACGGCTATGTGCGCCGGGCGCTGGTGAACACCCGGACCTCGCAGTGGCGCAAGCGCAGGGTGGACGAGTTCTCCTGCGACGAGCTGCCCGAGCCGGAGCCCGTGCCCGGCGGCGACGACCCGGCCGAGCGGCAGGCGCTGCGCGACGCCATGTGGCGGGCGGTCCTGCGGCTGCCGGCCCGTCAGCGGGCGATGGTGGTCCTGCGGTACTACGAGGACCTCAGCGAGGCCCAGACCGCGGAGGTGCTCGGCGTGTCGGTGGGCACGGTGAAGTCGGCGGTGTCCCGCGCGCTGGGCAAGCTGCGCGAGGACCCCGAACTGGAGCTGGCCCGCTAGGGGGCTCGGGCGGCCCCCGGCCGGGATTTTCCTCGGCTCGGTGACCCGCCCCCTAGTGACATACCGCGCGGTATGTGCGCAGAATCAGCGCACCCCCCTACTACCGCGTAGGCAATGTCGCCCGGGAGGAACGCCGTGCTGGCCACCATGCAGGACGTACCGCTGCTGATCTCCAGGATCCTGACCCACGGGTCGACGGTCCACGGCTCGTCGCTGGTGACCACCTGGACCGGGGAACCCGAGCCCCACCGGCGCACCTTCGCCGAGATCGGGTCCCGCGCCGCCCAGCTGGCGCACGCCCTGCGGGACGAGCTGGGCGTGACCGGCGACGACCGGGTCGCCACGCTCATGTGGAACAACGCCGAGCACGTCGAGGCGTACTTCGCGATCCCGTCCATGGGGGCGGTGCTGCACACCCTCAACCTGCGGCTGCCCGCCGACCAGTTGGTGTGGATCGTCAACCACGCGGCCGACAAGGTCGTCCTCGTCAACGGCTCCCTGATCCCGCTGCTCGCGCCGCTGCTGCCCAAGCTGCCCACCGTCGAGCACATCGTCGTGTCCGGGCCCGGCGACCGCGCCCCGCTCCGGGACGCCACCGCCCGGGTGCACGAGTACGAGGACCTGCTCGCCGGCCGGCCGGCCGGCTACGACTGGCCCGAGCTGGACGAACGCCGGGCCGCCGCCATGTGCTACACCTCCGGCACGACCGGCGACCCCAAGGGCGTGGTCTACAGCCACCGTTCCATCTACCTGCACTCCATGCAGGTCAACATGACCCAGTCGATGGGCCTGACCGACCAGGACACCTCCCTCGTGGTCGTCCCGCAGTTCCACGTCAACGCCTGGGGCCTGCCGCACGCCACCTTCATGACCGGCGTCAACATGCTGATGCCGGACCGCTTCCTGCAGCCCGCCCCGCTCGCCGAGATGATCGAACGCGAACGGCCCACCCACGCGGCGGCCGTCCCGACCATCTGGCAGGGCCTCCTCGGCGAGCTGCACGCCGCACCGCGTGACGTCTCCTCCCTCACCCAGGTCACCATCGGCGGCTCGGCCTGCCCGCCCTCCCTGATGGCGGCCTTCGACGAGCTGGGCATGCGGGTCTGTCACGCCTGGGGCATGACGGAGACCTCCCCGCTCGGCACGGTCGCCCGCCCGCCGGCCCACGCGGCGGGCACCGACGAGGAGTTCGCCTACCGCCTCACCCAGGGCCGCTTCCCGGCCGGCGTCGAGGCCCGCCTCACCGGCCCCGGCGGCGAACGCCTGCCCTGGGACGGCGCGTCGGCGGGCGAGCTCGAGGTGCGCGGCCCCTGGATCGCGGGCGCCTACTACAACGGCCCCGGCGCCGAACCGATGCGCCCCGCCGACAAGTTCAGCGAGGACGGCTGGCTGAAGACGGGAGACGTCGGCACCATCTCCCCCGACGGCTTCCTCACCCTCACCGACCGCGCCAAGGACGTCATCAAGTCCGGCGGCGAATGGATCTCCTCCGTCGAGCTGGAGAACGCGCTGATGTCCCACCCGGACGTCGCCGAGGCCGCCGTGGTCGCCGTACCGGACGACAAGTGGGGCGAGCGCCCGCTGGCCACGGTCGTCCTGCGGCCGGGCGCCACCGCCGACTTCGCGTCCCTGCGCGCCTTCCTCCTGGAGGAGGCGCACATCGCCAAGTGGCAGCTGCCCGAGCGCTGGACGGTCGTGGAGTCGGTGCCGAAGACGAGCGTCGGCAAGTTCGACAAGAAGGTGCTGCGCCGCCAGTACGCGGACGGGCGGCTGGACGTCACCCGGCTCTGAAGACCCCCGCGGGCCGCCTCCCCGGAAGGAGGCGGCCCGTGACCCTCGCCGGGGACGGGGGCGCTAGTTCGTCCCGATCCGGGCCAGCAGGTCCACGATCCGCGACTGCACCTCACCGCTGGTCGACCGCTCGGCGAGGAACAGCACGGTCTCGCCGGAGGCCAGCCGGGGCAGGTCCGCCGGGTCGACGGCGGCGGTGTAGACGACCAGCGGGGTGCGGTTGAGCTGCCCGTTCGCGCGCAGCCAGTCCACGATCCCGGCCCGCCGGCGGTGCACCTGCATCAGGTCCATCACCACCAGGTTCGGCCGGAACTGCCCCGCCAGCGTCACCGCGTCGTTGTCGTCCGCGGCCCGCGCCACCTGCATCCCGCGCCGCTCCAGCGTCGCGGTCAGCGCGAGCGCGATCTCCGCGTGCTCCTCGATGAGCAGCACCCGCGGCGGATGCTGCTCGCTGTCCCGGGGAGCCAGCGCCTTCAGCAGTACGGCGGGGTCGGCGCCGTACGCCGCCTCGCGCGTCGCCTGCCCGAGCCCGGCCGTGACCAGCACCGGTACCTCGGCGGCCACGGCGGCCTGCCGCAGCGACTGCAACGCCGTCCGCGTGATCGGCCCGGTCAGCGGGTCCACGAACAGCGCGGCGGGGAAGGCCGCGATCTGGGCGTCGACCTCCTCGCGCGAGTGCACGATCACCGGCCGGTAACCGCGGTCGCTCAGCGCCTGCTGGGTCGTCACGTCGGGCGCGGGCCACACCAGCAGCCGGCGCGGGTTGTCCAGCGGCTCCGGAGGCAGCTCGTCGTCCAGCGGCTGCGGACGCGGGGTGTCCGCCACCTCCACGGCCCCGCCCGGACCGTCCAGCGGCTCCGGCCCCTCGGCGGCGTCGGGCCCCGGGGCGCCTATGGCGTACGACCGCCCGCCCCCTTCGGTGCCCTGCGCCGGCCGCGCCTGCCCGCCGAGCGAGGACTGCGGCGCGGGCGCCGGGGCGGTGGGCGACGGGTGTGCCGGGGTCGGCTGCCCGGCGAGCGGGTTCTGGCCGCCGAGTGACGGCTGCCCGGCCGGCGCGGGGTGCGCGGGCGCCGGTTCGGCGGCCGGGTGCGGCCGGGCCGCCTGGTCCTGCTGCTCCTGGCCGGCGGGGGCCGGGTCGGGGCGCGTGCCCAGCTTGCGCCGCCGGCCCGAACCACCCGGCGCGTGCGGCGGCGGGGTCGCCGTCGGCTGCTGCACCTGAGCGGCCTGCCGCGCGAACGGCACGCCCTGCCCGAGCGTACGGACGCTGATCGCCCGCCCCTGCGTCGAGTCCGGGTCGACGGGGGCTCCACCGGCGGCTTCGGCGGGCAGCGGCATCGCGACCCGCTGCGGCCGGCCACCGGCCGGAGAACCGGGGGCGGGGATGCCGCTGCCGGACGTGTCCCCGGAGCCGGGCCACTGCTGCGGGACGCCGGCGGCGGGGGTGCCCGGAGCCGGACTGGGGATCCCCGCGCCGGAGGTGTCCGCTGAGCCCGGCCACTGCTGCGGGACGCCGGGCGGTACCGGGGCGGCCTGGGCTCCCTGCGCCCCCGCGGGCGCCTGACCGGTGCCCGCCTCGGCGGGCAGCGGCAGCGCACCCGGGGACGCCACGGGCGTACCGGCGGCCGGGGCGCCCGGCTGGGCGGGAGTGAGGTGGGGCGCGGTGCCCTGGCCCTGCGGGGCCTGGCCGGGCGCGCCCTGGACCGGCATGCCGTGGGCGGGCGCGGGGTGGCCCGGCGTTCCCGGGGCCGGTGCGGCGGCACCCGGGCCCGCGGGCACGGCCCCCTGCGCCGGGGCGGCGGGACCGGCCTGGGCGGGGTTGCTGTGCGCCGGGGTCCCCTGACCGGGGGCCGGCGGTACGGCCGTACCCTGCGGGACCTGGCCGGAAGCGGCCGGTGCCGGAAGGGGCTGCGGCGGGGTCTGCCCGGGCGCGGGAGCCACCGTCTGGGCGGCCTCCGAGGGCTGGGCCACGGCCCGGCGGCGCCGGCCGGTCGGGGCGCTGGTGGGATGCGGCTGCGGCGGGGTGTGGTCCTCGGCCTGGTCGAGCGGTACGGCGTCGTGCCGGCCGTCGTCACCCGCGACGCCCTGCGCGGACACCGGCATCTGGGCGGGGACCCGCACCGGACCGGGCAACGGCCCGGCACCGGCCACCGGACCGGCGACGGGACCGGCACCGGGGGCGGCCGGGGCGACGGCGCCCGGAGCCACGGGTGCACCGGTGTCGGCGCCGGGGCCCGCGGGCGCTGCGGCACCCGGGGGGACGGGGGTCGGGCCGGCGGGGGCCACAGGGCCACCGGCGGGAACGGGAGCACCGGGAGCCACCGGGGCACCGGCGGGAACACCGGCCTGCGGGCCGGCATGCGCGACGGCACCCGGGGCGACGGGAACTCCGGTACCCGGAGCCACCTGACTCCCGGCATGCGGAGGCACCGGGGCGCCCGTGCCAGGAGCCACCCGGTTCCCGGCACCGGGAGGCACGGGAACACCGGCACCGGGGGGCACGGGAACAGCGGCACCGGGGGGCACGGGAGCACCGGTGCCGGGAGCGACCTGGCCCCCGGCCGCGGGAGCCCCAGGAGTCCCGGCAGCCACAGGGACCCCGGCAGCCGCAGGAGCCCCGGCACCCGGAGCCGTACCGGTCCCCGCACCCGTACCCGCACCCATCGCGTCGGCCGCGTGACCCTCCGGGCCCGGAACGTCCGGGGACCGGTCCGCCTCGGCCGGCGGCAGCGCGAAGACCGTGCGGGCGCCGCCCGCATCCTGCGCCGCGGCCCGCTCCGCCGCGGCGGCCAGCGCCCGTCGGCGCCGTCCCGTCGGCTGCGCACCCTCGTCCGGAACCGCCTCGCCGCCCTGCGCCGGCACCACGGAGGCGCCCTCGGCCGGCAGCGCCCGCGCACCCGGCTCGCCGCCCGGTGCCGGAAGCGCCGGAGGCAGCGCGGCCTGCGGGGCGCCGGAGTCGCGGCGGGCACGGCGGCCCGTCGGCACGGGCACGCCCTGCGGCGGCACGGTGCCACCGAGTCCCGTACCCGAGGCGGCGGCCCCCGCGCCCTGCTCGGCCGAGGTCACCACGGACCCCTCGGACACGCCCTCGGCGTCGCCCGCGCCGGTGTTGTCCGCGGGCCGCCCGCGGCGGCGTCCGGTCCCGCCGGACGCGCTCTCCGCGCCCTCGGCCGGGACCGCGGCGCCCTCCTCGAAGGGCGCGGCGGCACGCCGTCGGCGCCGTCCGGTCGGCGCGGACCCCTCCGGATCACCGGCGTCACCCGCGCCGGCCAGGTCACTGTCGAGGAAGGCGTCCGTGGAGGGCCGCCGGGCCCGCCGCCGTCCGCCGGCCGGACCCTGCCCGGCCGCACCGGCGTCGTCCGTGCCGCCCTCACCGCCGTCCGGCACCGGCACGGCGACCGCCGCCCCGGCCGTCGCCGCCCCTGCCGCGACCGCGCCCGCCCCGCCGCCGAGCGGTACTTCGAGCACGTACGCGCTGCCGCTCATGCCCGGCACCTCGTGCGTCTGGAGCACGCCGCCGTGGGCGCGCACGATCCCGCGCACGATCGGTTCGTGCACCGGGTCCCCGCCGGCGTACGGGCCGCGCACCTCGATCCGCGCGACCTCGCCGCGCTGGGCGGCGGCCACCACGACGGTGCTGTCCAGGTAACCACCCGCCGAGACGGGCGTGTTGCCGGTGGCGTCGACCCCGGCGACGTCCGCCACCAGGTGCGCCAGCGCGGTGGCGAGCCGCCGGGGGTCGACCTCGGCCTCGATGGGCGGCGCGTGGACGGCGAACTGCACGCGCCCCGGCCCGATCAGCTCGACGGCTCCGTCCACACCGGCGGCGACGACGGCGTCCAGCATCACCTTCGTACGGGTGATGTCCTCGCTGCCGGCGTCCAGCCGCTGATAGCCGAGGACGTTGTCGATGAGGGTCGTGATCCGTGAGTACCCGGCGGAGAGGTGGTGCAGCACCTGGTTGGCCTCGGGCCACAGCTGCCCGGCGTCGTCGGCGGCCAGCGCGGACAGCTCGCGGCGCAGCTCGTCCAGCGGCCCGCGCAGCGACTGCCCGAGCAGCGTGAGCAGCTGTTCGTGCCGCCCGGCTAGGGCCTCGTACCGGTCCTTCTCCCGCTCGGCGAGCGCCGCGTACCGCTCCTCGCCCGCCGCCAGCTCCTCCGTGTGCTTCTCGCGCAGCTCCTCGACCTCGGTGACGTGCTGCTGGCGCAGCGCGGTCAGGTCGGAGGCGTGTTCCTCGGAGAGCCGCTCCAGCTCCTCGGCGTGCGCCTTCTCCAGCGCGGCCTTCTCCTCCACGAGGGCGTCGTACGGCCGCCGGTCGGTGAAGGTCATCACGGCGCCGACGAGCTGGTCGCCGTCGCGCACCGGCGCGGTCGTCAGGTCGACCGGCACCTTCCGGTCGCCCTTGGACCACAGCACCTGCCCCCGCACCCGGTGCTTGCGCCCGGAGCGCAGGGTGTCGGCGAGCGGCGACTCGTCGTACGGGAAGGGCGAGCCGTCGGCGCGGGAGTGCAGCACCAGGGCGTGCAGCTCCTTGCCGCCCAGCTCACCGGCCCGGTACCCCAGTATCTGGGCGGCGGCCGGGTTGACGAGCACGATCCGTCCGTCGGTGTCGGTGCCCACGACACCTTCCGCCGCCGCCCGCAGGATCATCTCGGTCTGCCGCTGCGACCGGGCCAGCTCGGCCTCGGTGTCCACGGTCCCGGACAGGTCCCGGACCACGAGCATCAGCAGCTCGTCGCCGGTGTAGCCGTAACCGTCGTACGCCTGCTGCCCGTTCTCCAGGTTCGCGCTGGTGACCTCGACCGGGAACTCGGTCCCGTCGGTCCGCCGCGCGACCATCCGGGTCGGTTTGGTCCGTCCCGTGGGATCCATGTGATCGGGCCGCCGCATGGAGCCGGGGATGAGCCGGGAGTCGAACTCGGGCAGCAGATCGAGCAGCCCGCGCCCCACGAGAGCCGTACCGGGCGTCTCGAAGGCCTCCAGCGCGATGGTGTTGGCGTTGACGACGGTTCCGTTGGCGTTGACCAGGACCAACGCGTCCGGCAGCGCGTCGAGTATGGCTGCGAGGCGAGCAGCGCCTCGGGATGGCCTGCTGCTCACGAGACGCCTTCCTCCCTGTTACCGCACCTTGCCGACCGCTCGGGCCATCTTGCCAACCGGCCCGCGACGTGTCACGCGAGGGAGTCTAAGGGCACGGGTCCCGCCCGCGGCGCCGGATGAGAGGGAGGTCCCACGAGGAAGTGACGGCGAACGCGTGACCGTATACGCCGGCTCCCCGGCTCCTCCCCGGGACCTTTACGGAACCAATGCGTCCGTCCACCCCCCGCTACGCGGGCCCGCCCATGCGCGGGAGCAGGGGGACCATCCGGTCCCACCGCCCGATCTCGCACCCGTCGCCGCGGTCGTACGAGGCGTCCACCGGGCGTCCGGCCCAGGTCCCGGTGACACGGGCGGTGGCCGGGCCGCCGTAGAGGAGCGTGCAGGTGGTGCCGTCGGGGACCGGCGCGAAGGGGTCCCGCCCCCACCGCGTGTGCTCGTCGAGCACCCGGCAGGCCCCGGCGACGTCCGGATGCCGGCCCGCCCCGGGATGGCAGCGCAGCTCGTACGTCCCGTCCCGCCCCGCACCGGCGTGCCGGACGACGACGGTGAGGTGATCACCCTGGTCCTCCGGCCGGAGGGGCGGCGGCACGGCGCCGGCCGCGGCGGCGGTCACGGCGGCCAGGGGAACGAGGGAAGCGGCGACGGAGAGCGACGCGAGCAGAAGGCGCCGCCCGGCGCCCGGAAGCACAGAGTCCATGCCCTTTCCAACGCGCCCCCGCCCCGGACGTTGCGCCCGTCCCTCTCCCGGCCTCTCCTGCCGTCCGCCCCGCCGGAGGGGGAAGCCCTTTGCCCTGCGGCCCAGGTGCCTAGTACCGTGGGGGGCGATTGGTGACACGGCGCTCGACTGTGTCATCATCTGCACGCACCACTCGCGCGCTCGCGTGAGCGGTTGTGCTGGAGGCGTCGCCTAGTCCGGTCTATGGCGCCGCACTGCTAATGCGGTTTGGGCCTTAAAGCCCATCGAGGGTTCAAATCCCTCCGCCTCCGCCCCGATCCCGAAGCCCCGGTCCCCAGGACCGGGGCTTCGGCGTTCACCCGCCTCCGCCGCCTTCCCGCCCCCCTGTCGACGTTTTCGCAGGTCACAACGGGTGTGCGGATCGGATTTCACATGACGGCGGCAGTCATGTAATGTTCTTCCTGTCGCCGGGAGCGGGCCGAAAGGGCCGGGAGCGGGGACAAAACAAAAGAACAAGCACTCGTAGCTTAACGGATAGAGCATCTGACTACGGATCAGAAGGTTGCAGGTTCGAATCCTGCCGAGTGCACACAGGTTGAAGGCCCCGGAGAGATCCGGGGCTTTCGGCGTTGACCCATATCGTCATGGCTGTCGCCCCGCGCGCTGGATCCGGTGATCCACGTACGGCTCACCGGTCTCGAAGCCGGTCGGCTTGCGGTCCGGGAGGAACTCCGGGGTGTCCGGCACCTCTTCGAACGCCTCGTCCACCCGGTGGTCGAGGCTGCCGAGGACAGACCGAGCCGCGCGTAGGAAGATGGAGAGCGGGCCGTGCGCGCCGAGCACCGGGTCGCCACCGTCTCGGGTCCGCCGCTGGCAGGCGGCCGTGAAGCCGCGGCGCGGCCTTTCGCACACGCCCCTCTCGCGCCGGGCAGGCGGCCGGGGCACTCGTCTCTCTGCCCCGTCAGGCCACTGCCCAACGGGATCGCCACCCTGACCTCGGCTGGAGGCAGCCATGGGCGCAGTTCTCGGTGACGTGCTGGGTTTCGCGGCCGGTGTCGCGGTCAGCCCGCTTCCGGTGATCGCCGTCATCCTCATCCTGGCCACGCCCCGAGGACGTCTCAACGGAATCCTCTTCACCGTCGGCTGGATCGTCGGACTCTCGGCACTGGGCGCCGTGATGCTGGCGATCGCCTCCCCGGCGGCTGCCTCCGCGCACAAGCACCCGGCCACCTGGGTGGGAGCCCTCAAACTCGCTCTCGGCCTGCTCCTCCTGCTCTTCGGTGCCCGGCAGTGGCGGCGGCGCCCGAAGGACCCCGCGCAGGCGAGGCTGCCGAAGTGGATGGGCGCGATCGACCGCCTCACGCCGGTCAAGGTCTTCGGACTCGGGACGGGCCTGGCCGCCCTCAACGCGAAGAACGCCCCGCTGACCATCGCCGCGGGGGCCGCCATCGGCTCGGCCGGTCTTCCGGCCGGGCAGCAGATCGCGTCACTGGCGGTCTTCGTCGTGATCGCCACGCTCGGCCTGCTGGTCCCGCTCGGCGTTTTCCTCCTCGGAGGGGAACGGGCCAGGACCACGCTCGGGAACTGGAAGGACTGGGCCGCTCAGCACAATGCCGCCGTGATGGCCGTCCTGTTCTTCGTCCTCGGGCTGAAACTGCTGGGAGACGGCATCTCCGTCATCACCTCCTGACGGACCGTGTCCGCAGCCGGCGGCAACGCCGATCAGAGGGTGCCCCCGGCGGGTTCCGGGGTCAGCACTCCTCGGCCGGGTCGTCGCGGTTCAGCTTCTCCAGGTATTCGTGGGCCAGGGCCGTGGCGCGGGTGAACCAGTCGGTGATGATCGCCAGTTCCTCGGGGGAGTAGTCGGAGAAGAGGGCCGTCAGGCGCTTGTAGTGGCCCGCGTACACCGCCTCGACGCGGGTGACGGCGTCCGGTACGGCGGCCACCCGGACCCGGCGGCGGTCGGTGGGGTCGGGGCGGCGGGTGACGTAGCCGGCGCGTACGAGGCGGTTGAGGATGCCGGTCACCGCACCCGTGGTGACGTGGGCGCGGGCCGCGAGGTCGCCCGCCGTCAGCAGGTCGTCGCCGGCCTCCAGGACGAAACCGAAGCAGGTCAGGTCGGTGACGTTCAGCCCCAGCCGCCGGGCCAGCTCCTGCTGTCCGATGAGGTGGGCGGCGATGAGGTGGTCCATCGCCGACAGCGCCTGGGCCTGAGTGGCGGGCGGGCGCGGCGTGCCGTGCATCTTTCGAGTTCCCTTAGTTCGTGAGATATTTGGACTGTAAATTCCTTAGCCCGTGAGGGAACTGGGTTCGTCCCCTGGAGGCGGTTCCATGAGTCTGTACGACGAGGGTCACACGGTCGCCGGCTGGACCGGCGTCGCCATCGCGACCGCGGGAGGCGCCGTGGTGGGGCTGGGCGTGTGTACGGCCTCCCTCCCCGTGGCCGGCGCCGGGCTGGCCGTCGTGGCGCTGAGCGTCCTGGTGACCTGGGCCCTGCACCTGTCCGGCTGGGGCAAGCCGCCCGGGGTGCGGCCGCGCGAGCAATGGGGGATGCGGGTCCGGGACACGCGGGCGCGGGACGGGCACCCGGGGTGCGTCGGGTGCCGGCTGGCGGGGCGGGGGCGGAAGCGGGCGGCCCCGGTGCCGGGTGCGGTGCCGGGTGCGATTCCTGCCGAATCGATCCCTCTGTCCCCTATCGAGTGAACGGGCTTTCTTCGAACGACAGTTGCCGACCGCCGACCCTGGCTTCCGGGGTGGAGGTGATGCTCGGTGAACGAGCAGGACGACACCCCGTCGGAGCAGCCGGCGGGAGCGAAGCGGGACGCGATCGACATCAACGACTTCGTGTTCGCGGCCACGGGGGCGCGGGTGCGGAGGCTGACGCTGCCCAACGGGGAGCACTGGTTTCCGGCGGCCGACCTGGCGGGCAACCTGGGGTACGCAAACACGAGGCAGGCCCTGGGCATGCACGTCTCTGCAAACTGGCAGAGCACCCTGCGTGAGATTGCACAAGGCGTCTGTACAGCAGACACCTTGCGCAAACTAGCAGGTCACAGGCTTCAACGCTCGATGAGGATGGTGAACCTCAGGGGGCTCGTCCAGCTCGTCAACTGGAGGAGCGGAACATCCGGGCGGACGAGGAGCTGGCGGTCACGCGGATCAAGCGGGGTTGCATGCGGCAGACGGGAGTGGGGGCCGGGGGGATGCCGGTGTACGTGCTGCCGTAGCCGAGCACCGGAAGAAGAAGACCCGAAGCCGCAAAACAGAGTTGCGGCTTCGGGTCTTCGCCCACCGTACCCCCACCCGTCGCCCTCGGGCGGTTGTCAGACCCACGTCCTACCCTCACGAGTGATGGCACAGGTCTGGAAGTGCGCGGGACTGCGGTGGGCGGCAGGCGGTCCGGTGCTGGAGTGGGACGGTGGGCGGCGCAGTGCGCTGCCCCGGGGGAAGCGGGTCGCCTTCGCGGTGCCGGAGGGGGGCGTGCGCGGATGCGTGGGGGCGCGGGGGCATGCCTGTCCGGTGCGGTCCGTCGTGCCGGGGCGGAGTACGGGGGCCCGGTGCGAGGAGTGCGCGCGGCTGGACCGGGCGCACTCCGTGGCCGCCGACACGATCGCCGACGATCCACGGCCGTACCGCGTGTACCTGGCGTGGTTCGGGCCGGGGATGGTGAAGGTCGGCATCACCGCCGTCGAGCGGGGTCCGGCGCGGCTGCTGGAGCAGGGCGCGGTCTGTTTCAGCTGGCTGGGCACCGGTCCGCTGATGGCCGCCCGGCGCACCGAGGAGCTGTTGCGGTCCGCGTTGCGGGTGCCGGACCGGATTCCGTACGCCGAGAAGCGGGCGGTGCGGTCGGCGCTGCCGGGGACGGAGGCGGAGCGGGCCGCCGAGGTGCGGGAGCTGCACGCGCGGGCCGTCGCCCTCGCCGGGTGGCCGGAGTCCCTGCGGCCCGAGCCCTGCGAAGTGGTCGACCACGTCGGGGTCTTCGGGCTCGGTGCGGGGCCGGAGGCGTGCGGGGAGGTGGTCGCACTCGTGCCCGGCGCAGGTGTGAGCGGTGAGCTGGTCGCGGTCGCCGGACCCGACCTGCATCTGGCGGTCGGGGGCCGCGGGGCCGTCGTGCTGGACACGCGGCTGATGACCGGTTGGGAGCTGCTGCCGGAGGGCTCGGTGGCGGGTGGATGTGCCTTCCCCGTAAGGGAGTTCAGGAGGGAACCCGACGGGTTGTTCTGACCCCGTGGGTTCCCTGAGAGGCGCCTGTGCGTTTCTCAGGGAAATCACAGACTCGTGAAAGCGTGTTCTCAGAGGGCACCGACAAGGTGTCCAGCATGACCACGACCTCGCCCCAGGGGCGCACCGAACTGCTGAGGCCGGACGGGAGCCCCGTCCGCGTGCTGGTGGTGGACGACGAGATGTCGATCACCGAACTGCTGAGCATGGCCCTTCGCTACGAGGGCTGGCAGATCAGGAGCGCGGGGGACGGACAGGGGGCCATCCAGGCGGCCCGTGAGTTCCGGCCCGACGCCGTCGTGCTCGACATGATGCTGCCGGACATGGACGGGCTGGCCGTGCTCGGCCGGCTGCGGCGTGAGCTGCCCGATGTGCCGGTCCTCTTCCTCACCGCCAAGGACGCGGTGGAGGACCGTATCGCCGGGCTCACCGCCGGCGGGGACGACTACGTCACCAAGCCGTTCAGCCTGGAGGAGGTCGTCGCGCGGCTGCGCGGGCTGATCCGCCGGTCCGGGGCCGCCGACCGGCGCTCCGACTCCGTGCTCGTCGTGGGTGATCTGACCCTGGACGAGGACAGCCACGAGGTGTCGCGGGGCGGCGACAACATCCATTTGACCGCCACCGAGTTCGAGCTGCTGCGCTTCCTCATGCGCAACCCCCGGCGGGTGCTGAGCAAGGCGCAGATCCTGGACCGCGTGTGGTCGTACGACTTCGGCGGGCAGGCCAACGTGGTCGAGCTGTACATCTCCTACCTGCGGCGGAAGATCGACGCGGGGCGGGAGCCGATGATCCACACCCGGCGGGGGGCCGGTTACCTGATCAAGCCCGCCACGTCATGAGCGGGCGGCGACGGCCGGGTACGCAGCGGCGGCGGAAGCGACGGGCCGGACAGCCGCGCACGCTGCGGACGCGGCTCGTCGTCGCGTCCGTGACGCTGATCGCCGTGGTGTGCGCCGTGATCGGCACGGTCACCACGCTGGCGCTGCGCTCCCACCTGTACGAACAGCTGGACGGGCAGGTCGCGGAGGCCGGCAAGCGCCTGTCCGGGCCCATGAAGCCCGGCGGCATGAACGACTCCGGGCTGACGGACCGGCTCACCGGCTTCATCAAGGGGCCGACGCAGCCGAAGACCATCGCCGCCGAGGTCGGGCCCGACGGCACGGTCACCCGTGCGGTCATCGCCAGGCAGGCCACCACCGCCACCGGCCCGTTCCAGCGCAACGACGCCGTCGCCCTCAGCGACGAGCAGAAGGCCGCCCTGGACAAGGTGCCCACCACGGGCACGCACACCGTCGTCATCCCGGGCCTCGGCGAGTACCTGGCGCGGTACGTCACCGGAGCCGAGGGCACCTACTACGTCGCCCTGCCCACCGAGACGGTCGGCAACACGATCAGCACCCTGATCGTCGTCGAGGTCAGCGTCACCGCCGCCGGTCTCGTCGCCGCCGGCATCGCGGGCTACGTGCTCGTCGGCGTCGCCACCCGCCCCCTGCGCAAGGTCGCCGCCACCGCCACCCGGGTGTCCGAACTGACGCTGCACACCGGCGAGGTGAACCTCAGCGAGCGGGTCCCGGAGGCGGAGTGCGATCCGCACACCGAGGTCGGACAGGTCGGCGCCGCGCTCAACCGCATGCTGGACCACGTCCACGGCGCCCTGCACGCCCGGCAGCAGAGCGAGACGCGGGTACGGCAGTTCGTCGCCGACGCCAGCCACGAACTGCGGACGCCGCTCGCCTCCATCCGGGGGTACGCCGAGCTGACCCGGCGCGGGCGGGAGCAGGTCGGCCCCGACACCCGGCACGCGCTGGGGCGGATCGAGTCGGAGGCGGGGCGGATGACCCTGCTGGTGGAGGACCTGCTGCTGCTCGCCCGGCTGGATGCCGGGCGGCCGTTGCGGTTCGAGCAGACCGATCTCGTCCCGCTCGTCGTGGACACCGTCAGCGACGCCCGCGCGGCCGGCATGGACCACCTCTGGCGGCTCGACCTGCCCGACGAGCCGGCGCCGGTGTCGGCGGACGCGGCCCGGTTGCAGCAGGTGCTCGTCAACCTGCTGGGCAACGCCCGCAGCCACACCCCGCCCGGTACGACGGTCACCGCGCGGGTGCGGCGGCGGGGGCCGTGGATGTGCGTGGACGTCGAGGACAACGGGCCGGGTATCCCGGCGGAGCTGCTCCCGCACGTCTTCGAGCGGTTCGCCCGCGGGGACTCCGCGCGCTCGCGCGCCACCGGGTCCACGGGGCTCGGGCTCGCGATCGTGCAGGCCGTGGCCGCCGCGCACGGCGGTGCCGTGACCGTGGACAGCGTCCCCGGCCGCACGGTGTTCACCGTGCACCTGCCCGCCCTCGGCCCGGCCGTGCCCCGGCAGCGTCCCGAGGCGGGCCGGCGGCCGGACTCACAGGCACAGCACAGTGCCACCACATGGGTGCGACAGGGCAGTTGAGAAAAGTCGGTCCCATGCGAACCGACTCTTCTCCCGGCACCCTGCCGGCGCGGGAGCACCTCCCGGCCGGAGACGCCGGTACGCCTGTCCTGGACGTAGTGGTCCCCGTCTACAACGAGGAGAAGGACCTCCAGCCGTGCGTCCGCAGACTGCACGAGCACCTCACGCGCACCTTCCCGTACGCGTTCCGCATCACGATCGCGGACAACGCGTCCACGGACACCACCCCGCTGGTGGCGGCGCGGCTGGAGGCGGAGATCCCGGAGGTCGCCAGCTTCCGCCTGGAGCAGAAGGGGCGGGGGCGGGCCCTGCGGACCGTGTGGTCCGCGTCCGAGGCGCCCGTCCTCGCCTACATGGACGTCGACCTGTCCACCGACCTCAACGCCCTGCTGCCGCTGGTGGCGCCGCTGATCTCCGGTCACTCCGACCTGGCGATCGGCTCCCGGCTCGCCCGCACCTCCCGGGTCGTGCGCGGCCCCAAGCGGGAGTTCGTCAGCCGGGCCTACAACCTGATCCTGCGCGGCTCGCTCCAGGCCCGTTTCTCGGACGCCCAGTGCGGGTTCAAGGCGATCCGGCGCGATGTGGCGCAGGTGCTGCTGCCGCTGGTGGAGGACACCGGGTGGTTCTTCGACACGGAGATGCTGGTGCTCGCCGAGCGGGCCGGGCTCAGGATCCACGAGGTGCCGGTCGACTGGGTCGACGACCCCGACTCCACCGTGCACATCGTGCGGACCGCGACCGACGACCTGAAGGGCGTGTGGCGGGTCGGCAAGGCGCTGACCACCGGTTCGCTGCCGCTGGACCGGCTGACCCGGCCCTTCGGCGACGACCCGCGCGACCGCGAACTGACCGACGTGCCGGGGGGACTCGCCCGCCAGCTGGTCGGCTTCTGCGTGGTGGGCGTCCTGTCGACCCTGTTCTACCTGCTGCTGTACAGCGCCTTCCGGCAGTTCTGCGGCCCGCAGCTCGCCAACGCGCTCGCGCTGCTGGTCTCGGCCGTGGCCAACACGGCCGCCAACCGCCGGCTCACCTTCGGGGTGCGCGGCCGGGGCGGCGCGGTACGGCACCAGGCGCAGGGCCTGGTCGTGTTCGGCATCGGTCTCGCGCTGACCAGCGGTTCGCTCGCCGCCCTGAACGCGGCCACGGACAGCCCGGCGCACTCCACGGAACTGGCGGTGCTCATCGCGGCCAACCTGGCGGCCACCGTGCTGCGGTTCCTGCTCTTCCGCGCCTGGGTCTTCCCGGAGCGGAGGGAGTCCGTCACGTGCCCGCCGGCCGTCCCGCACACGCCGGCCGCCCCGGCCGACCGCACGACGGCTCCGTACGCCCCGGCCCACCGCACGACCGCCCCGTACGCACCGCTCCCGCAGCGGCCGGTGGTGCCGCGGCAGCCGTACCAGACCACCCAGGTCCGCGCCGGTGCGGCCGCGGACGGCAACGGGAGCGGCGGCACCGACGCGACCACGCGGTCGTGGCCGGTGCGCCCTCATGACACCGACCCGGGGGATGCCCGATGACCACGCACTACGACCCGCCGACGACCGGGCACGGCGCCGCGGCCGACTGGGGTCCGCCCCCGCCGGGTCCCCGGGCCGGTGAGCCGGGGCAGCCGTTCGCACGGAGACTGTGGCGCGGCCGGCCCGAGGACCCCCGCTGGGTCCGCCCGGCCCTCCTCGGCCTGCTCGCCACCACCCTTCTGCTGTACCTGTACGACCTCAGCGCCTCCGGTTACGCCAACTCCTTCTACTCGGCGGCCGTCCAGGCGGGCAGCAGGTCCTGGAAGGCGTTCTTCTTCGGCTCGCTGGACGCGGGCAACGCGATCACGGTGGACAAGCCGCCGGCCTCGCTGTGGCCGATGGAGCTGTCGGTCAGGGTCTTCGGCCTGAACTCGTGGGCGATCCTGGCGCCCGAGGTGCTGATGGGCGTGGCGACGGTCGCCGTCGTGTACGCGGCCGTGCGCCTCCGGTTCAGCGCGGTGGCCGGTCTGGTCGCGGGTGCGGTGCTGACGCTCACGCCGGTCGCGGCGCTGATGTTCCGGTTCAACAACCCGGACGCGATGCTGGCCCTGCTGATGTCGGTGGCCTGCTACCTCGTGCTGCGGGCCCTGGCGGACGGCCGGACGAAGTGGCTGGTGTGGGCCGGGGCCGCGATCGGCCTCGCGTTCCTCGCCAAGACGCTCCAGGCGTTCCTGATCCTGCCGGCGCTGGCGGTCGTGTACGCGGTGTGCGCGCCGGTGTCGCTGCGCAAGCGGTTCGGGCAGCTGGCAGCGGCGACGCTCGCGCTGGTCGTCTCGGGTGGCTGGTGGGTCGCGGTCGTCGAGCTGTGGCCGGCGTCGTCCCGCCCGTACATCGGCGGCTCGCAGAACAACAGCTTCCTGGAGCTGACCTTCGGCTACAACGGGCTCGGCCGCCTCAACGGCGAGGAGACCGGCAGCGTGGGCGGCGGCGGCGGTGGCGCGGGCGGCTCCGGTATGTGGGGCGAGACCGGCTGGGACCGGATGTTCAACTCCGAGATCGGCGGCCAGATCTCCTGGCTGCTGCCCGCCGCGCTGATCCTGCTCGTCGCCGGCCTGGTGGCCACGCGCAAGGCCCGCAGGACGTCGGTCACCCGGGCCTCGTTCCTGGTCTGGGGCGGCTCGCTGCTGATGACCACGGTGGTCTTCAGCTACATGGCGGGCATCTTCCACCAGTACTACACCGTGGCCCTCGCCCCCTACCTCGCGGCCGTCGTCGGCATGGGCGCCGGGCTGCTGTGGGAGCGGCGGCGGGAGCCCTGGGCGGCGATCGCGCTCGCCGCGTCCGTGGTCGCGTCGGCGGCCTGGGGGTACGTGCTGCTCAACCGCACCCCCGACTATCTGCCCTGGCTGAAGTGGCTGGTCCTGATCGGCGGTCTGACCGCGGCGCTCGGCCTGGTCTTCGCCGGCCGGGTCTCCCGGCAACTGGCCCTCGGCGCGGCGGCCGTGGGGCTCGTGGCCGCGCTGGCGGGACCCACGGCGTACACCCTGAGCACGCTCCAGGAGGGCCACACCGGTTCGATCGTCACGGCGGGCCCGGCGGGCGCGAGCGTGATGGGCGGCCGGGGCGGAGGTCCCGGTGGCGGTGTGCGGGGCGGCTTCGGCGGCGGGATGCCGGGCGGTCAGGGACAGCGGAACCAGCAAGGCCGGCAGGGCAATGGCTTTCCCGGTGGCGGCGGCTTCGGCGGGGGCACCCCGACGCAGCCGGGTCAGCAAGGCCGGCAAGGAGAGCAGGGGCAGCAAGGGCAGCGGAACGGCAACGGCTTCGGCTTCCCCGGCGGCGGCCGGACGGGTGAGGGCGGCATGGGCGGCGCCGGTGGCGTCGGCGGCCTGCTGAACGGCGCGAGCGTGTCGTCCGAGGCCAAGAAGCTGCTGGAGCGGGACGCCGCGCACTACACCTGGGTCGCCGCGTCCGTGGGCTCCCAGAACGCGGCCGGCTACCAGCTCGCCACCGGTGACCCGGTGATGGCGATCGGCGGCTTCAACGGCACCGACCCGTCCCCGACGCTCGCCCAGTTCAAGAAGTACGTCGAGGAGGGCAGAATCCACTACTTCATCGCCGGCGGCGGCATGGGCGGCGGCGGCAACAGCGGCACGGCCTCGCAGATCAGCTCGTGGATCCAGAGCACCTTCAAGAAGGTGACGGTGGGATCGGCGACCTTCTACGACCTCACGCAGAAGGCGAGCGGCTGAGGGCGGCCGGCCGAGGGCGGTCGGCCGAGGACGGGCCGGCCGGGGGTGGCCGGTTGGCCGGGAAACGCGTTGTACACCGTATAGCGGTCGCTATACGGTGTACGGCATGTCCGCCCCCCAAGGCCATCCCCAACGCTGGCTGATCCTCGGCGTCATCTGTCTCGCGCAGCTCACCGTGCTGCTCGACAACACGGTCCTGAACGTGGCCATCCCCTCCCTGACCCGGGAACTCCACGCGCAGACCTCCGACATCCAGTGGATGATCAACGCGTACTCCCTGGTGCAGTCCGGTCTGCTGCTCACCGCGGGAAGCGCCGCCGACCGTTACGGCCGCAAGAAGATGCTGATCGCCGGGCTCGCCCTGTTCGGCGTCGGTTCGCTCGTGGCCGGACTCGCCGGCAGCACCGGTCAGCTGATCGCCGCGCGGGCCGGCATGGGCGTCGGCGGCGCGCTGCTGGTGACCACCACGCTGGCCGTGGCGATGCAGATCTTCTCCCCCGAGGAGCAGCCGAAGGCGATCGGCATCTGGAGCGCGGTCAACGCGCTGGGCTTCGCCGGCGGCCCGCTGATCGGCGGCTTCGTGCTGGACCACTTCTGGTGGGGCGCGATCTTCCTGATCAACATCCCGGTCGCGGCGCTCGGCCTGGTCGCGGTGGTGGTGCTCGTACCGGAGTCGAAGAACCCCCGCGGTGACCGCCCGGACCTGCCGGGAGCGGTGCTGTCCACCATCGGCATGGCCTCGCTGGTGTACGCCATCATCTCCGGGCCGGCGCACGGCTGGACGTCCGCGCGCGTGGTCGGCACGGCGGCCGTGGCGGTGCTGGTGCTGAGCGCCTTCGCCTGGTGGGAGAGCAGGACCGACGAGCCGATGCTCGACCTCCACTTCTTCCGGGACCCGCGGTTCACGGGGGCGGTCGCCGGGGCCGTGCTCATCGTGTTCGGCATGGGCGGCGCGTTGTTCCTGCTGACACAGCACCTCCAGTTCGTGCTCGGGTACGGGCCGCTGGAGGCCGGCCTGCGGACCGCTCCGCTGGCGCTGACCGTGGTGGCGCTCAACTTCACCGGACTGTCGGCGAAGTGGTCGGCGCGGCTGGGCACGCCGGTGTCGATCGCGCTGGGGATGGTGTGCATGGCCGGGGGCCTGGTGTCGATCGCGGAGGTGGACTCCGGGGGTTACGCGGGGACGCTGCTCGGGCTGCTGCTGATCGGCGCGGGCTGCGCGGTGGCGAATCCGGCGATGGCGCACGCCATCATGAGGGCGATTCCTCCGGAGAAAGCGGGGGTGGGGGCCGGGATCAACGGCACGCTGGCGGAGTTCGGGAACGGGCTCGGCGTCGCTGTGCTGGGCGCCGTGCTCAGCTCCTCCGTGGCCTCGGGGGAGTCGTTGTCGGCCGCGCTGGGCGCGGGTCAGCTGGTGGGCGCCGTCGCGGTGCTCGTCGGGGGCTTCCTGGCCGCCGGATTGCTCCGGCGGGCGGAGAGGGTGTCCGCCTAGCAGCTCGGGGGATGGGGTAGTCGGGCGACTGTGGGTGCGTTGTGGCTGGTCGCGCAGTTCCCCGCGCCCCTAGGTTGGGACAGTGAGCGCAAACGAGGAAGGGCCGCCGGTGGCGAAGGCAGCAGGTCGGTCGGCGCGGGACAGTGTGTGGCTGGAGGGCAAGGCCCGGCGCGGTGGGCGCAGTGGGCAGCCGTCCGGGCTGGACCGGGAGCGGATCACCGCGGCGTCCGTGCGGCTGCTGGACGCCGAGGGCCTCACCAGGTTCTCCATGCGGCGGCTGGCGGCCGAGCTGAACGTCACGGCGATGTCCCTGTACTGGTACGTCGACACCAAGGACGACCTGCTCGAACTCGCCCTGGACGCCACCTACGCCGAGCTGCGGCTGCCCGACCCGGAGAACGCGGACGAGGACTGGCGGGAGCAGCTGCGCGCGCTGGCCACCGCGTACCGGGGGCTGCTGGTCCGCCACCCCTGGCTGTCCCCGCTGGCCGGGCGCTTCCTCAACATCGGCCCGAACTCCCTGGCGTTCTCCCGGGTGGTGCAGCGGGTCGTCCGCCGGGCCGGGCTGCCCGCGCACGGGGTGACCGGGGCGATCTCGGCCGTCTTCCAGTTCGTGTACGGCTTCGGCACGATCGAGGGTCACTTCCGCACCCGGATAGCCGACACCGGGCTGAGCGCCGACGAGTACTTCGAGCAGGCCATGTCCCTGGTGGACGAGGTCCCCGGCACCGCCGACATGATGCGGGAGTCCAAGGACCTCATGGCGGCGCGCGGCGGCGACACGGTGGCCGAGATGCTGGACCGCGACTTCGCCTTCGCCCTGGACCTGCTGGTCGCGGGAATCGAGGCGATGGTCACCCGAGGCTGACC
Source organism: Streptomyces sp. NPDC047841 (assembly GCF_040704085.1). Lineage (NCBI taxonomy): Bacteria > Bacillati > Actinomycetota > Actinomycetes > Kitasatosporales > Streptomycetaceae > Streptomyces > Streptomyces sp. NPDC047841. The sequence goes on along the minus strand of NZ_JBEYRP010000015.1, from coordinate 106,131 downwards.
ACCCCGCCCGCGAGGAGCCATGAGGCCAAGGCCGGGATGGGCAGCACCCGGGCGCCAGCCGCGCCGCGAACCCGCTGGCCGCACGACCCCACCGGCCGCCCGGGGCCGCCCGTCCAGGCCCGGGCCGTGACGTGGGTTACTCGGACACCAGCCGTGCCGGGAAGCCGCCCGTGGCTACCGGGCCCCAGCGGTCCGGGGTGATCCGGATGACGGACTTGCCCTGCTTGACCATCGCCTCGCGGGCCCCTTTCGTCTGCGCCCCTCGCACTGCTGCGCAGGCTTCGGAGCGCGGCGCCGGACTCCGTCCGTCGGGCCCGCCGGGGCGGGGTTCGTCCGGGCAGCGGCCGTACCACGAGGCCATGCCGTGACGTGGGTTACTCGGACACCAGCCGTGCCGGGAAGCCGCCCGTGGCTACCGGGCCCCAGCGGTCCGGGGTGACGCGGATGACGGACTTGCCCTGCTTGACCATCGCCTCGCGGGCCCCTTTCGTCTGCGCCCCTCGCACTGCTGCGCAGGCTTCGGAGCGCGGCGCCGGACTCCGTCCGTCGGGCCCGCCGGGGCGGGGTTCGTCCGGGCAGCGGCCGTACCACGAGGCCAGGCCGTGACGTGGGTTACTCGGACACCAGCCGTGCCGGGAAGCCGCCCGTGGCTACCGGGCCCCAGCGGTCCGGGGTGATCCGGATGACGGACTTGCCCTGCTTGACCATCGCCTCGCGGTACTCGTCCCAGTCGGGGTGTTCGCCGGCGATGTTGCGGTAGTACTCGACCAGCGGTTCCACCGAGTCGGGCGTGTCGATGACCTCGGCCGTGCCGTCGATCTGGACCCAGGGGCCGTTCCAGTCGTCGCTGAGGACGACCAGGGCGACCCGGGGGTCCCGCTTGGCGTTGCGGGTCTTGGCCCGCTCGGGGTAGGTCGAGACGACGATCCGGCCGGAGTCGTCGACGCCGCAGGTCAGCGGGGACGCCTGGGGGGAGCCGTCGGCCCGGCGCGTGATCAGCAGGGCGCGGTGCCGGGGACGTACGAAGTCCAGCAGCTCGTCCAGCGACACACGGGTGTTGGTAGCGATGTTCGGTGCCATGGAAGGCAGCCTAGGGGCAGCGGGTGCCCCGGTGGCTGACCCTGCTGTGCCTATGTCTACGCCTGGGGCAGGGAGTCGCCCTGCACCGCCTGGATGTCCAGCTCCACCTTCAGCGTGGTGCCGATGGCGGCGATGCCCGCCTGGAGGACCTGGTTGTAGTTCATCGCGAAGTCCTCGCGGTGCAGTTCGGTGCTGGCCCGGAACGCGGCGCGGGTGCCGCCCCACGGGTCGGCGCCGGTGCCGAGGTAGGCCAGGTCCAGGTCGACGGGTCGTACGACCCCGTGCAGGGACAGCTCGCCGTGCACGGTCCAGCGGTCGGGGCCGGCCTGGGTCAGTCCCGTGGAACGGTAGGTGATCTCGGGGTGGTTCTCGACGTCGAGGAAGTCCGCGGAGCGCAGGTGCGTGTCCCGCATGCCGTTGCCGGTGTCGATGGACGCGGCCCTGATCACCGTCTCCACCCGGGACTTGGTGACGTCGTCGGGCGCGATCTCGATCGTGCCGCCGAACTCCGTGAACCGGCCGCGCACGCTGGAGATGCCCAGGTGCTGGGCGACCGCGGCGACGGAGGAGTGCGCCGGGTCGATGGTCCAGGGGCCGGGCGGCGGCAGCTCGGTGCCGCCCTGCCGGGCCAGTGTGACCGTGCCGACCTCGGCCCGGCCGCTCGCGGTGACGATCGCGCTGGACGCGGCGGGCGCGTAGCCGACGGCGGTCACGATCACCGTGTACGCCCCCGGCGCCAGCTCGGTGGTGTCCCTTACGGCCCCCTCGGCGTCCGCCTCGGCCCGCAGCACCTGCGTACCGGTCATGTCGGTCACCGTGACGACCGCGTGCGACACGGCCCACCCGTCCCGCGTACGGATCTTCGCGGTCAGTCCCATCCCGTTTCTCCCTGAAAAAGGCTCAAAAAATGGTCGTATGAGACCGGCCCGTGGCGGGCGTGCCCTCCGCTCAAGGCGCGCGCCACCACGGGCCGGGGGTCGAACTACTCGCCGGGGTGGGCGAGTTCGATGTCGTGGCCGTCGACTCCGGGGCCGGAGACGGTCAGGGCCGTGGCCACGGGCGGGTAACCCGTCGCGATGACGGTGTACTCGCCGCTGTCCAGGTCGGTGAAGGCGTACGCCCCGTCCGTGCCGGTGGTGGCGGTGCCGACCACGTTGCCGGCCTGGTCGACCAGGGTCACCCGGGCGTCGGCCAGCGGACCGTGCGGGGCCCGGACGACACCCTGGAGCCGGGCGCCGGCGTCCAGGTCGACCTCGATCCGGGTGACGCCGGTGGCGCCGACCTCGACCGGCAGGGCGCGCGGCCGGAACCCGCTCGCGTTGACCGCGACGGTCACGGTGCCGGGCACCAGCTCGGTGAGGGCGAAGTCGCCCCCCTCGCCGGTGGCGGCGGTGGCCAGCAGGTCACCGCGCACATCGGTGACGATCACCATGGCGTCCTTGACCGGCAGCGCGCTCCCGGCGGCCCGGACCACACCGGTCAGCCCGCTGGTGCCGCTGAGCAGGATGTCGTACGACAGCGGTTCCTCGCCCACCACGACGGTGGAGGCCTGCGGCTGGTAGCCGTCGGCGGAGGCGATCAGGACGTAGCTGCCGGTGCCCGGGGCGTCGAGCGCGTAGGAACCGTCGCCCTGGGCGACCGCGCGGCCCAGCTGGCGGCCGGACAGCGAGATCAGGGTGACCGCGGCCTGCGGGACCGGGGCGCTCTCGGCGCCGCGGACGAAGCCGTGCACCGGGGTGCCGCCGGAGCCGACGGGCTCGGCGACCGTGGCGACGGCCGCCATCGGCCGGGTGGCGGTGGCCGTGCCGTCGGAGGCGGCCTCGGTGGAGGCGGCGACCGCGGCCGGGACCGGTGCGGTGACCGGGGCCTGGGCCTCGGCGACGGCGGGCGCGGCGGCCGGGTCGGTCACCGGGGCCTCGCCCTCGGCGGCCTGCGCGAGCGCGCCCTTGGTCCGCAGCGGGACCTCCTTGATGAACAGCGTGATCAGGAAGGCGACGGCGGCGAGGCAGCCGGCGATCAGGAAGACGTCGGCGATGCCGTGGCCGTAGGCGCTCTCCAGCAGCGTCCGGATGGGCTTCGGGAGCGCGTTCATGTCCGGGATGCTGTCGGTCGAACCGGAGCCGCCGGCCAGGGCCTTCTGGTACTTCGGGCTCAGGTCGGCGACGCCGTCCTGGACGTAGTGGGTGATCCGGCGGGACATCACGGCACCCAGCGCGGAGACGCCGACCGCACCGCCGAGGGAGCGGAAGAAGGTGACCGTGGAGCTGGCCGAGCCGAGGTCGGCGGGGGTGACCTGGTTCTGCGTGGCGAGGACCAGGTTCTGCATCATCATGCCGATGCCGAGACCCAGCAGCGCCATGAAGATGGCCATCTTCCAGTAGGCGGTGTCGTACCGGATGCCGCCGAGCAGCAGCAGGCCGGCCGTGACCAGCACGCCACCGCTGACCAGCCACGCCTTCCAGCGGCCGGTGCGGGTGATGAACTGACCCGAGACGGTCGAGGAGACGAACAGGCCGCCGATCATCGGGATGGTCAGGACACCCGACATGGTCGGGGACTTGTCGCGGGCCAGCTGGAAGTACTGGCTGAAGAAGACGGTGCCGGAGAACATCGCGATACCGACGAACAGCGAGGCGAGCGACGCCAGCGTGATCGTGCGGTTCCTGAACAGGCGCAGCGGGATGATCGGCTCGCTCGCCTTGGACTCGACGAGCACGAACAGCGCGCCGAGGACGATCGAGCCGCCGACCATCGCGCAGGTCTGCCAGGACACCCAGTCGTACTTGTCACCGGCGAAGGTGACCCAGACCAGCAGCAGGGAGACGGCGGCGGAGATGAGGGTCGCGCCGCCCCAGTCGACCTTGACCTCCCGCTTGACCACGGGCAGGTGCAGGGTCTTCTGCAGCACGATCAGCGCGAGGACGGCGAAGGGGACGCCGACGTAGAAGCACCAGCGCCAGCCCAGCCAGGAGGTGTCGGTGATGACACCGCCGAGCAGCGGGCCGCCGACGGTGGCGACGGCGAAGGTGGCGCCCAGGTAGCCGGAGTAGCGGCCGCGCTCACGCGGGGAGATCATCGCGGCCATGACGATCTGCGCCAGGGCGGACAGGCCGCCGACGCCGATGCCCTGGAACACCCGGAAGGTGATGAGCATGCCGGGGTTCTGCGACAGGCCGGCCGCCATCGAGGCGACCACGTAGATGATCAGGGCTATCTGGACGAGAGCCTTCTTGCTGTACAGGTCGGCGAGCTTGCCCCACAGGGGAGTGGCCGCGGTCATCGACAGCAGGGCGGCGGTGACCACCCAGGTGTAGGCGGACTGGCCGCCGCCGAGGTCCCCGATGATGTGCGGCAGGGCGTTGGAGACGATCGTGGACGACAGGATCGCCACGAACATGCCGAGCAGCAGCCCGGACAGTGCCTCCATGATCTGCCGGTGGGTCATCGGGGCGTCGCCGTGGGAGCCTCCCCCGTGCTTGGCGTGAGCCCGCACACCGGCTGGTGTGGTCGTTGCCATGGGCTTCCTTTTCTTACGTGCTTGCGGGTGTACGGGTGGTCTGTTCGTCTACGGGAGCGGGGAGCCGCAGCGGGGCGGACCGGCAGTCTCCGAATGACGCGCGTAGACGCGTCATCAGCCGGATCAGCTCGTCGACGTCCTCGTCGGTCCAGTCCGCGAGCCGCTCGGCCAGCAGGTGCGTGGTCCGCCGGGACAGGTCGTCCAGCTGGTGCAGGCCCGTGGGCGTCAGGCGCAGGATGCGCGAGCGCTTGTCCGCCGGGTCGGGGTGCCGCTCGATCCAGCCGCGCGCGGCGACGTGCGCGACGTGCCGGCTGGTGACCGACATGTCCACGGCGAGCAGCTCCGCGAGCTTGCTCATGCGCATGTCCCCGTGGCGGCCGAGCAGGGTCAGCACGGCGGCCGAACCGGCCGGGCAGTCCGGCGGCAGGATCCGCCCCATGTCCCGTTTCACGGCTCCGACGGCACTGAGCTGACGCGCCAGCTCTTCGAACTGCGCCTGCTCGGCCATCACACCTCCCGTATTCGTTGCTTGGGGCAACCATAGGACTGCTTGGTTGCTGAAGGCAAACAAACGAGGGGTCGGCGGCGCAAAAACTTGGCAAAGGCAAGTATTGCGACCGTAAATATGCAGGTGACTGAGGGTGGCGTGCCCCCGTCTGTCCCGGTGGCCCCGCACTTGGGTCGGTCACCGGGATTCGCTAGGGTCTCGGGCCATGGCTAACACCCAGGGCCCCCAGGGCAATTACGACCCCGCAGGCAGCACCCAGATGTTCCGCGCGTTCGTCGACGAGGCTCCCCAGGAGCCCCAGCAGCAGGCGGCCTCCTCCGGCCCCCGGGTCGGTCTGATCATCGGCGTGATCGTGGCGCTCCTGGTGGTCGCCGGCGTCGCCTATCTGGCGGTCAAGTAGGACTCACCGAGGCCGGCGAGGGCGCCGGGGGCCGAGGGGTGCCGGGGCCGTCCGTGCCGGCCGGCGGCGGCAGTGGCGCGGCGCAGCGCGGGTCACCCGGACGGGGCCGGTTCCTCCGCGCGGGCGGTGGAGCTGGTTCCGCGGGGGCGTCTCCACCGCCGCCGGACCGTTTCTCCCCGTCGAGCGGCACGCGGACTGCCGGTCCGGTCGGCGCCACGGCCGTCGGGCCGCCCTGCCGCGCGCCGGCCGCCGTACAGCCGCCGTCCGCACCACCGCCCGCGCGTCCGCACCACCGCCCGCGCACGCGGCGAGCACCCCGCCCGGACGCACGACGGCCGCCGACGCTGCCGTAACGGCGCCTCGGCGGCCACGCGTCCATGTCGTCGTACGGACCATTCCGGCATCGAGCATCCGGACATGGTGACCGACGCCCCGTCGGGCGGGAGGCGGGCGGTCGGCGTCAGTCCGAGATCAGGCCCTCCCGCAACTGCGCCAGCGTCCGGGTCAGCAGGCGGGAGACGTGCATCTGGGAGATGCCGACCTCCTCGCCGATCTGCGACTGGGTCATGTTGGCGAAGAAGCGCAGCATGATGATCCGGCGCTCCCGGGGCGGGAGCTTGGCCAGCAGCGGCTTGAGGGACTCCCGGTACTCCACGCCCTCCAGGGCCGTGTCCTCGTAGCCGAGCCGGTCGGCGAGCGAGCCCTCGCCGCCGTCGTCCTCGGGGGCCGGGGAGTCGAGGGAGGAGGCGGTGTAGGCGTTGCCGACCGCGAGGCCGTCGACCACGTCCTCCTCGGAGACACCGAGCACGGCGGCCAGCTCGGTCACCGTGGGCGAGCGGTCCAGCTTCTGGGACAGCTCGTCGCTGGCCTTGGTGAGGGCCAGGCGCAGCTCCTGGAGCCGGCGCGGGACGCGCACCGACCAGGAGGTGTCACGGAAGAACCGCTTGATCTCGCCCACGACGGTCGGCATCGCGAACGTCGGGAACTCCACGCCCCGTTCGCAGTCGAACCGGTCGATGGCCTTGATCAGGCCGATGGTGCCGACCTGGACGATGTCCTCCATCGGCTCGTTGCGCGAGCGGAACCGCGCCGCCGCGTAGCGCACCAGCGGCAGGTTCAGCTCGATCAGGGTGTCCCGGACGTACGCCCGCTCGGGGCTGTCCTCGCCCAGCGCCGCCAGGCGCAGGAACAGCGAGCGGGACAGGGTGCGGGTGTCGATGGTGGCCGTGACCTGCGCGGCCGGGACAGCTTCGGCGGCCGGTTCGGCGGCCGGGGACGGCACGGCTTCGAGGGCCGTGACGCCCTCGAAGCCGTCGAGGACGTCGAGAGCGTAGAGCTCCTTGGGCGCTGCCTCGCTCATCGCGGGCGTCAGCACCTTCGAGCTGCCCTGGTCTGCGGACATGCCACCCCCTTTGGGTCGCGGGACGGTCGCGGCGGCGCCGTCTCTCGCGAGCAACGCAGCCTTCACCTGAATACCGGCGCCGGAGCTCCGGCAAACGCGCTTCCCGCAGAATGTCACATGTCGGCAACGCGCTGTACCGACATGTCGACATGACAGATCCGAATCGGCCCTGCAAACAAGGGGTCTGACGGTCCTTCGGGCCCGAACTGTCGGCAACAGTGCTGGTGAGCGATTCGCCCGCGCCGGTTAACGCTCGATCGGGTTTGCGATGCAGTGGCGTTCGGGGCGTGCTTCCGTGCGCCTGCCGTGCACCAGCCGCCCCGGCGTCTGCTGCGGCTACGCGTCGATCCGGTTCGCGGAACGCAGCCGCTGGAAGCTACGGGCGAGGAGGCGCGACACGTGCATCTGGGAGACGCCGAGTTCCGCGCTGATCTGTGACTGGGTGAGGTTGTTGTAGTAGCGCAGGAGGAGGATGCGCTGTTCCCTCTCGGGGAGCTGGACGAGGAGGTGGCGGACCAGGTCGCGGTGTTCCACGCCGTCCAGGGCCGGGTCCTCGTAGCCGATCCGGTCGAGCAGTCCGGGCAGCCCATCGCCCTCCTGGGCGGCCTCCAGCGAGGTGGCGTGGTACGAGCGTCCCGCCTCGATGCAGCTGAGCACCTCGTCCTCGCCGATCCGGAGCCGCTCGGCGATCTCGGCGGTGGACGGCGAGCGGCCGTAGAGCGTGGTCAGGTCCTCGGTGGCGCTGTTGACCTGCACCCACAGCTCGTGCAGCCGGCGCGGGACGTGCACCGTGCGGACGTTGTCCCGGAAGTACCGCTTGATCTCGCCGACCACGGTGGGCATCGCGAAGGTCGGGAACTGCACGCCCCGGTCGGGGTCGAAGCGGTCGATGGCGTTGATCAGTCCGATGGTGCCGACCTGGACGACGTCCTCCATGGGCTCGTTGCGGGAGCGGAAGCGGGCGGCGGCGTAGCGTACGAGCGGGAGGTTCGCCTCGATCAGCGCTCCGCGCACCCGGTTGTGCTCCGGCGTGCCGGGGGTGAGTTCCTTCAGTTCGGCGAACAGCACCTGGGTCAGGGCCCGGGTGTCCGCGCCGCGGCGCTTCTCGGGGGCCGGCGGGGTCGGAGTGGGCGCCTCTTCCTGGGGCGGCGCAGTACTGGCCGACACGGTCAACGCCACCTCTTCGTCGGTCAATCATCCGTCAAAAGCGGTCATAGCATCACAAGACATGTGCACTGTGTGCAAGCACCCGATAACCCCGTGTTGTGGTTCAAACACCGATGATGTGGGTACGCATCGCACGAAAAACCCCTCGCCGGAACGGCGAGGGGTTCGCGTCGGTGGAGGGCTCAGAACTCGTAGTCGGCGATCACCCAGGTGGCGAACTCGCGCCACAGCGCGACGCCCGCCTGGTGGGCCGGGTGCTCCAGGTAGCGCTTGAGGGCGTCGGTGTCCTCGACGGCCGAGTTGATCGCGAAGTCGTAGGCGATCGGCCGGTCGCTGATGTTCCAGGCGCACTCCCAGAAGCGCAGCTCCTCGATCTGCCCGCCCAGGGCCCGGAAGGCCTCCACGCCCGCCACGACCCGCGGATCGTCGCGCCCGACGCCCTCGTTGAGCCTGAAGAGGACCAGGTGGCGGATCATGGGGTGTACCTCAGTTCTTTCCTCCGTGGGCGACCCAGGTCATGAAGTCGCCGATGGCCTTCGCGGCGTCCGATATGCCCTCGAAGCCTATCTGGACGTAGTCGGCCGCCTTGGCCGGATCCGTGATGATCACGTACAGCGCGAAGACCACGAGCACGTACACGGCGATCTTCTTGGCGTTCACCGCCACCGCGGCCTCCCCTGTACCAGTGCCCCTCGGGCCCCTGCTGCCTGCCGGCCGCGAGTGTAACGTTCACGCCTTCGCGTACGGCCAACAGCGCGCCGCCGCAGCCGGGTTGCGTCCGGAACGCACGAAAGGCCCCGTCAGCTGACGGGGCCTTTCCACGAGCGGTAGCGGAGGGATTTGAACCCTCGGTGACTTGCGCCACACTCGCTTTCGAGGCGAGCTCCTTCGGCCGCTCGGACACGCTACCGAGGGAGACCCTACAGCACGGGGGGCCGTGGTCCGAAATCGGTATCCGGCGGCGGCTCAGCGGTCCCGGAAGAACGCGGTGAGCAGCCGGGCGCACTCCGCCGCGAGCACGCCCTCGATGACTTCCGGCCGGTGGTTGAGCCGGCGGTCGCGCACCACGTCCCACAGGGAACCGGCGGCTCCCGCCTTCTCGTCCCGGGCGCCGTAGACCACCCGGTCCACCCGGGACTGCACGAGCGCGCCCGCGCACATCGTGCACGGTTCCAGCGTGACGACGAGCGTGCAGCCGGTCAGCCGCCACTCCCCGAGCCGGGCCGCCGCCCGCCGGATCGCGAGGACCTCGGCGTGGGCCGTGGGATCACCGGTGGCCTCACGCTCGTTGTGCCCGGCACCCAGCACCGTCGTACCGTCCGGGGACAGCACGACGGCGCCGACCGGGACGTCCCCGTCCCGGACGGCCAGCCCGGCCTCCTCCAGGGCAAGCCGCATCGCGGCGCGCCAGGGGTCCCGCACCGGGTCCGGCATGCCCTGCGTGCGCTGCGACGTGGTCAGCGGACGGTCTCCAGCACCTCCGAGGCGCCCAGGGCCTCGGCGATGGTGTTCAGCGCGTCGTCGGCGTCCAGGGCGCGCAGTTCCTTCTCGCTGATGCCCAGGTCGTCCAGGATCTCGCTGTCGCCCACCGGGCTGTGCGGCACCGCGTCGGTGGCGGCACCCTCCTCCTCCTCGTCCTCGTCGTCCTCGGACTCGCCGTCCTCGGTGCCGTCGAGGTCCAGGGAGTCCAGGTCCGGGCCGTCGTCCACGCCGGGCTCCCGGCCGAGCAGTTCGTCGGTGAGCAGCAGCTCCCCGTACGCGCTGCGCTGGGCGGCGGCGGCGTCCGAGACGTAGATGCGAGGGTCGTCCTCGCCGTCCACGCGGACGACACCGAACCAGGCGTCCTCCTGCTCGATCAGGACGAGCACCGTGTCCTCGTCGGGAGAGGCTTCCCGGGCCAGGTCGGCCAGATCCGACAGGGTCTCCACATCGTCGAGCTCTGTGTCGCTCGCTTCCCACCCGTCTTCGGTGCGCGCGAGCAGTGCGGCGAAGTACACCGTGACTCTCCCACTGGTCATAGGCGTGCCGGTTGGGGGTCCCCCCGGCGGAGGTACTTGGGCGGAGAGAGCTGGGCTCCGAGCCCCACCCACTCGGAATCGTGGCAGAAAGAAGGCCTCCAGGGGACGTCTTCGGCTCCCTGTGTCTGGCTGTTTCGATCGTGGATCCGTGATCGGTTCACCAGCGCGCTCATTGCCGCCACCTGCGGATCGTACGCGGCTTTTCCCCGCGCTCACGCACGGCCGCCCCCGACACCGGCGCGAGCCTGGCCCCGCGTCCCGCGAACGGGCCCCGGAACTACCAGCGGAACGTCCGCATGCGCATCGCGTGGCGCAGTCGTGCGGCCTTGGCGCGCCGGGGCTGGACCCGGGCGCGCAGCGCGCGCGCCTCGGCGAGTTCGCGCAGGAACTGCGCTCGGCGGCGCCGGCGCTCGGTCTCGCTCTCGGGCTTGTCGGAATCGGTCCGCGCGGACCGCGCAGCGGGGCCGGCCGTGTCGCCGGTGGGCCCGAAGGCGTCCGCGGGCAGGTCAGGCAGGTCAGACACGTCACACCACCCCAGTCCGTCCCTCCCACCTTCCCCCGGTTGGCCGGTTTGACGCCAGCGCGAGGGCGGCCCGGGGCGCAGGTACCGTTAGGGGCATGCGTCTCCACGTCGTCGACCACCCCCTGGTCGCCCACAAGCTCACCACGCTGCGCGACCAGCGCACCGACTCCGCGACCTTCCGGCGGCTCGCCGACGAACTGGTCACCCTGCTCGCCTACGAGGCCACGCGGGACGTGCGCACCGAGGCCGTCGACATCCGGACGCCGGTCGCGGTGACCACCGGGGTGAAGCTGGCCCGTCCCCGCCCGCTGGTGGTGCCGATCCTGCGGGCCGGCCTCGGCATGCTGGACGGCATGGTCCGGCTGCTGCCGACGGCCGAGGTGGGCTTCCTGGGCATGATCCGCAACGAGGAGACGCTCCAGGCGTCCACGTACGCCTCGCGCATGCCGGAGGACCTCTCGGGCCGCCAGGTGTACGTCCTCGACCCGATGCTGGCCACGGGCGGCACGCTGGTCGCGGCGATACAGGAACTGATCAAGCGCGGCGCCGACGACGTCACGGCGGTGGTCCTGCTGGCCGCGCCCGAGGGCGTCGAGGTCATGGAGCGGGAGCTGGCGGGAACGCCGGTCACCGTGGTCACGGCGGCTGTCGACGACCACCTGAACGAGCTCGGGTACATCGTGCCGGGGCTGGGGGACGCGGGGGACCGGCTCTACGGGGCGGCGGAGTAGGTCCTCGCCCACCAGCGAGCGGCCCGGTCGCCGCCCGGGGGTGCGGGGGCGCGAGCGGTTCTCGCGCGGTGCTCCGCGCCCCTTTCCGGGGCGCCGCTCAGCAGCCCTTCTTCGGGGAAGCCGCCGGCTTCGGCGCGGTCAGGGCCGTCAGCGCCTGTTTCGCGGCCGCCGGCTGCGCCAGCCCCTTGAAGGCGTCGCCGATGACGAGGTCGACGTCGCCCCCCTTGCGGATGTCGGCGCGCTCCTCCGCGCCGGCGAGCTGGGTGCCGAGGACGCGCAGCGAGGTGTCCTGCGCGGCGGCGGAGCCGAGGAGTATTCCGGCGCCCTTGACCTTCTTGTCGTACTGCTTCGACGCGTTGCCCACGTCGCCGATCTTGAAGCCTCGTTTCTTCAGCTCGTCCGCGGTGCTCTTGGCGAGCCCGGAGCGCTTGGTCGCGTTGTAGACGTTCACGGTGATCCGGCCGGGCTCGGGCAGGGCGTGCGCCTGGGCCGCCGGGGCCGCTTCGGTCCTGGTCCGGCAGCCCGTCGTGGACGCGCTCGCCGTGTACTTGTCGCCGCCACCGCTGAAGACGTCGACGAGCTGGAGCGTGCCCCAGCCGATCAGGCCGAGCGCGGCGGCGGACGCCACCACGACGGCCACGAGCCTGCCGCGTCGCCGGGTCGGACGCATCCGAGGGTATTTGTCCCCCGTGATGCGGTACTGGCCGCCCATGCCGGGGGGAGTCAGCATGCTCATGGGCGCAGCGTAGTGCGCGCGAGCGGCGATGCCTATCAGATGATCAGTCGATGCCGCCCGGTGCCGCCCAGCGGAACCCGAAAGGGCCAACGGCCCTGTCGTGCCGGGTCAGTCGAGTTCGAGCACGCGGGCGTGCAGCACCTGGCGCTGCTGGAGGGCGGCGCGGACGGCGCGGTGCAGGCCGTCCTCCAGGTACAGGTCGCCCTGCCACTTCACGACGTGCGCGAACAGGTCGCCGTAGAACGTCGAGTCCTCCGCCAGCAGGGTCTCCAGATCGAGCTGCTGCTTGGTGGTGACGAGCTGATCGAGGCGGACCGGGCGCGGCGCGACGTCCGCCCACTGCCGGGTGCTCTCCCGGCCGTGGTCGGGGTACGGCCGGCCGTTTCCGATGCGCTTGAAGATCACACGGAAAGCCTACCGGCCAAGACGTTCCGGGCGCAGCCATGGCGACGGAGTGCGAGGCTTGAAAAGACAGATCAAAACGGGCATACGGGTAACTACGGGGACAGGGGTCGGAGATGAGTGACAACGAGACCGTGCCGCCCGCCGGCCCGCGGGGGGCGCCCGCACTGCCCGAGGCGGCCCGGAAGATCGCCTCCGGTTACGCCTTCACCGGCCCCGCGCTCGATCTCGGCGCCCTCCTGTGGGACGGGGCGTGTCGCGCCGACGCACCGGTCCGCATCCCGCTGGCCGTGCTCAACCGGCACGGGCTGGTGGCGGGCGCCACCGGCACCGGCAAGACCAAGACGCTCCAGCTGATCGCCGAACAGCTGTCGGCGCAGGGCGTGCCGGTGTTCCTCGCGGACGTCAAGGGCGACCTGTCCGGCATCGCCCGGCCGGGGCAGCACAACGAGCGGGTGCGCAGGCGGTCCGCCGACGTGGGCCAGGAGTGGGCCCCGGCCGGCTTCCCGGCGGAGTTCTTCGCGCTCGGCGGCCTCGGCCACGGCATCCCCGTGCGGGCCACCGTCACCAGTTTCGGCCCCGTGCTGCTGGCGAAGGTGCTCCGGCTGAACCAGACCCAGGAGCAGTCGCTCGGACTGATCTTCCACTACGCCGACACCAAGGGCCTGGAGCTGATCGACCTCAAGGACCTGCGCGCGGTCGTCGCCTTCCTCACCTCCGACGAGGGCAAGGCCGAACTCAAGGACATCGGCGGCCTGTCCGGTGCCACGGCCGGGGTGATCCTGCGCTCCCTGACGGCCTTCGAGGCGCAGGGCATGACGGACTTCTTCGGCGAGCCGGAGTTCCGCACGGCGGACTTCCTGCGCACGGCGGAGGACGGGCGGGGCATCGTCTCGGTCCTGGAACTCGCGGCGGTCCAGGACAAACCGCTGCTCTTCTCGACGTTCCTGATGTGGCTGCTCGCCGACCTCTTCCACGACCTGCCCGAGATCGGCGACGCCGACAAGCCCGAGCTGGTGTTCTTCTTCGACGAGGCGCACCTGCTGTTCGACGACGCGTCCCGGGCGTTCCTGGAGTCGATCACCCAGACCGTCCGCCTGATCCGCTCCAAGGGCGTCGGCGTCTTCTTCGTCACCCAGACGCCCAAGGACGTGCCCGGCGACGTCCTCGGCCAGCTCGGCAACCGCGTCCAGCACGCCCTGCGCGCCTTCACCCCCGACGACCACAAGGCCCTGCGGGCGACCGTGCAGACCTTCCCGAAATCGGCGTACGACCTGGAGGAACTGCTCACCGGGCTGGGCACCGGCGAGGCCGTGGTGACCGTGCTCAGCGAAACCGGCGCGCCCACCCCGGTCGCCGCGACCCGGCTGCGCGCCCCGCGGTCCCTGATGGGCCCGGTGGACCCCGGGGAACTGGACCGGGCGGTCCGCGACTCCTCGCTCCACGACCGTTATGCACAGGCTGTGGACCGCGAGTCGGCGTACGAGAGGCTGAGCGCCGCCCGGCCGGCGGAACCGCCGCCGAAGCCCGCTCCCGCGCGCGCCCGCCAGGAGGAGCCCTCGCTGGTCGACCAGGTCGTCGGCAGCGGGATGTTCAAGTCGCTGGCCCGTTCGGTCGGCACCCAGCTCGGCCGCGAGATCACCCGTTCCCTCTTCGGCACCGCCCGGCGGAGGCGGTAGCCCGCCCCCGCCGGTGCCGGTCAACGGTCCCGTTCCTCGGGCGGCCGCTGGGGTTCCGGTGTCCGCTGGTCGGGCCGGGGCGCCGTACCGCGCCGGGCCTCCGCGCGCAGCAGGGCGCGCAGGACGGCGTAGGGATCCTTGGGCATGGCTGTGCTGCTCCTTGCGTCGAGCCGAACTGACCTCGCGGGGAACACGGGTCTGTTCAGCAGCGCAGGACCACGGTGCGCAGCAGGGGCGCGGTGTACGGCGCCCGGGGCGCGGCGGGACGCGGGCGGGCCGCCGGGACAGCGGGCGCCGGGGCGGTCAGGGGTGCGAGTCGCTCGGGCGCGTCGGCCCGGTGGAGCGCGCGGACGGGTGGCCGCAGGGCCGTGTCGAGGACGTCGTGCTCGGCCGTCTCGGCGGCCGCGGCGAGATCCGGCACCGCCGGGACCGGCACATGCGCGCCGGGCACCCACAGGGCGAGGAGCAGCACGAGGACGCGTAGCCAGGTACGGCCCCGGGGCGTGCTCCTGCTCCTGCTCACACCGGCTTTCTTCCCGCGGCGCGCGGACAGCGCAGCACGCCGGGGGCGAGATCCACCCGTCCGGGTGACGGGGGAGGCGACCGGCGCCGCACGCTGCGGCCGGCCCGCGAGCAGCGCGCGGGCGCCGGTGGTCACACCGCCTGCGGTACGTGGCGCGCCCGGCTGCGGATGCCGAACGCGGTCACGATCTCCACGATCCCCACCGCGACCAGCCAGATGCCGCTGACGAAGGCCAGCACGGCGACCGAGTCGAGCGGCGAGTCGATGAGCACGATCCCGGCGATGAAGGTCAGGATCCCGAGGAAGATCTGCCAGCCCCGGGCGGGCATCCGGGAGTCGTGCACGGCGGCCAGGGTCTGGGTGATGCCGCGGAACAGCCAGCCGATGCCGATCCACAGGGCGAGCAGCAGGATCGACTGCATCGGCCCGCGGAAACAGAACAGGCCCAGCAGGATGGACAGCGCGCCGCTGATGAAGGCGAGGACGCGCAGCGAGGTCGCCCGGTGCGTGCCGAACGCGGACACCAGCTGGAGGACCCCGCTGTACAGCAGGTAGAGGCCGAACAGCACACCGGCGGCCACCAGGGAGTGGCCCGGCCAGACCAGCACCAGGACACCGAGTACCAGGGAACCGATGCCGGTGAGCAGGACGACCTGCCAGGCGGCCCGGGACAGGGCGTGCAGCGGGCCCTCGAACGGCGGCTCCGGTTCATGGTGGGTGCCGGGTACCGCGGCGGCGGGATGGCCGCCGGGTGAAGCGCCCGCGTGGACATGCCGGTCGTCGTACGCCCGGTCCCGCTCGGGACCGGTGCTCGGTACCTCGCTCATGCCCCATGCTGAGACCGTCCGCGCGGCGGGGGCCAGCGGGGTGGGCCGAACGGGTGACGGGAGGACGGGGGGACGGGGCGGGGCGGTGCCGGCCGGCGCCGGGCGGCTCGTCGAGTCGCCGTCTCCGGCGATGTGGTGCGGCACCACCGGCAGGGGTGCGTGCCGCCGCCGGCGGACAGGGTGACGCGGACCCGCAGTTCGCGGCCCCGGGCGGAGGGGACCGCGGCGGCGCGGGCGGTCTCCTCGTCCGGCCGGGGAGCGGACGGGGGCCGCGGCTTACCCCTTCGCCGCCTTGGCCGCCTTCGCCGCCGCCTTCATCTCCTGTTTTTGGGCCCGGACCTTGGCCAGGGACTCGGGGCCGGTGATGTCGGCGACGGAGCGGAAGGACTTCGGTTCGCCGTAGGCTCCGGCGGCCTCCCGCCAGCCCTCGGGCGCGACGCCGAGCCGCTTGCCGAGCAGGGCCAGGAAGATCTGTGCCTTCTGCTTGCCGAAGCCCGGCAGGTCCTCCAGCCGCCGCAGCAGCGCGGCTCCGCTGTCCACGCCCCGCCAGACCGCCTCCGCGTCCCCGTCGTAGTGCTCGACGAGGTACTGGCACAGCTGCTGGATCCGCTTCGCCATCGAGCCGGGGTAGCGGTGCACCGCGGGCTTCTCGGCGAGCAGCGCGGCGAAGGCCTCGGGGTCCGCCGCCGCGATCTCGTGCGCGTCGAGGTCGTCCGTGCCGAGCCGGTCGGCGATGGTGCGGGGTCCCTTGAACGCCCACTCCATGGGGATCTGCTGGTCCAGCAGCATCCCGGTCAGCGCGGCGAGCGCGGAGCGACCGAGCAGCGCGTCGGCCGCGGGGTCCTGGGCGAGGTGCAGGGTGACGTCCATGCGTCGATGATCCCGCGCGCGGGGCGGTGCCGCCCGCCGGGTGGCCACTGGCCCCCGGTGGCCCCCGGCCGGCCCGTCGCCGCTCACTCCGCGCGCCAGTACCCCAGGGCGTGCACCCGGTGCCTCGGCACGCCGAGGTCCTTGCGGACGCAGGCCGCGAGCGTGCGGGTGGTCGCCGTGTCGCAGGCGATCCAGAGGTACGGGTGCGGGGTGCCGGCGAGGACGGCGGGCAGCTCGGCGCGGACCCGTTCCACCAGGTGGGCGCCCGCGTCGCGGCGCGGTACCGCCCGCATCTCGTGCGAGCCGGGCCCGGTACGGCGGGGCAGTCCCGCCGGGTCCCCCTCGAACCAGACGGTGGCCGGGGCCCGGCCCAGCGCGCCGAGCAGCGAGTTGAGCGCGGGCAGCGAGGCCGGGTCGCCGATCGCGACGACGTGGGGGGGCGCCGGTTCGGGCTCCCGGAATCCGGTGCCCTGGACGGTGGCCTCGATCGTGTCGCCGGGCCGCGCGGCCCGCGCCCAGTCGGAGGCCGTGCCCTCGTGCAGGGCGAACTCCAGGCCGAAGGTGCCGGCGGCCGGGTCGGGGTCGACCAGGGTGTAGGCCCGCTGGTGGGGCCGGCCGTCGGCGGAGAACCACAGCCGTACCCACATGGTGGGGTGGACGCCGGCCGCGGCGAGCAGCCCGCCGTCGCTCAGCCGCAGCCGCCGGTACCTCGGCGGCTCGGCGCCGAGGCGCTCTCCTGGGACGTCTTCGCCCGCCGGGCCCGGCTCGACGACACCGCCCGCCGCTGCTTCGCCGCGCTGGAACGGCGGGACCCGGAGACGGCCGACTGGGTACGGGCGTACGTCGACGGGGTCAACGAGGGGCTGCCCGCCGGCGCCGGCCGCGCCCCCGAGTTCGCCCGTGCCGGTCTGACCCCCGGCCGCTGGCAGCCGTGGACGCCCCTCGCCGTCTGGCTCGGCACGCACATCCTCTTCGCGGGCTCCCGGCCAAGCTCTGGCGCGAGCGGGCGGTACGGCACCTCGGTCCCGAGGCGGCCGGCCTGTTCGCCACCGACGGGACCGGTACGGCGGGCAGTAACGGCTGGCTGGTCACCGGCGACCGCACGGAGACGGGGTACGCCCTCGTCGCCGGCGACCCGCACCGCGTCATCGAGGACCCCGGTGTCTACCAGCAGATCCACCTCTCCTGTCCCGAGTTCGACGTCGTCGGCCTCGCCGTGCCCGGCGTCCCCGGCATCGCCCACTTCGGCCACACCGGCACGGTCGCCTGGGCCGTCACCAACGCCATGGCCGACTACCAGGACCTCTACCGCGAACGGCTCCGCCGCACCGGCGCGGGCATCGAGGCCCTGGGCCCGGACGGCACCTGGCACCGCGCCGCCCGCCACACGGAGACCGTCCGCGTCGCGGGCGAGCCCCCCGTCGGGATCGAGGTCATCGAGACGCCCCGGGGCCCGGTGATAGCCGGGGGACCGGAGGGACTGGAGGCGATCGCCGCGCGGCCGGCCTCCCCGGCAGGAGACGCCTCCGTGACGGCCGGCGCATCCGGGCGCCCGACCCGCGGCCCCGCCGGGCCGGGCCCTGCGCGCGGACCGGAGGACGCCGACGGCGCGGCCGAGGCGCTCGCCCTGCGCTACCCGCCCCGGGTGACGGAGGACCTCGGCTTCAGCGCCCTGCTCCCCCTCCTCCGCTCCCGCACGGTCGCCGACGTCGACACCGCCCTGGACGCCTGGCGGGAGCCGGTCAACGTCGTACAGGCCGCCGACACCGCCGGAGGCACCCTGCACCGCGTCGCCGGCCACGTCCCCCTGCGAGCCGGGGCCAACCGCCTGAAGCCGGTCCCCGCCTGGGAACCAGGCCACGCATGGCGCGGCGCGCACGAGACGCCGTACGCCCGCCCGGCCACCGAGAACGGCATCGCGGTGATGGCCAACGCCCGCGGCCTCGCCGCCCCCCTCGGCGTCGAGTTCGCCCCGCCCCACCGCGCCACCCGCATCCGCGCCCTGCTCGAAGCGCGCCCCACCTGGACCGCCGACGGCATGCCCGCGATCCACACCGACACCCACCTCGGTTCCGCCGCGGCCCTCCTGGACCGCCTCGCCGCCCTCACCGGCCTCAGCCCGGCCGCGGCGGCCCTGCGGGACCGTCTGCTCGCCTGGGACCGCCGGATGGCGGCGGACAGCACGGACGCGGCGGCGTACGCGGCGGTGCGCGGCGCGGTCGTACGGCACCTCGCCGCGCACCCGGTCCTCGCCCCGCTCGCCGAGCCCCGGCCTACCCGGACGTCCTGCTGCCCTGGCTGGCCCTCGTCCCGCGCGTCGGCCACGCCCTCGAACACCTCCTGCGCGCCGGGGACCTGTACGGCATCGACCGCGCGGCAGCCGTCCGCACCGCCCTGGAGGAGGTCGCCGCCGCGCCCCCCGCCGGGCCCTGGTCGGCCACCCACCGCCTGGCCCCCTGGACGGCGCTCCCGCAGGCCCCCGGACCCGGCGCGGACGGCCCCGGTCTCGCCGGCGACCACGACTGCGTGCTGTGCACCTCCGCCGTCCCCGGCCTCACCGACCGCGCCGTCCGCGGCCCGGCCGCCCGCTTCGTCTGGGACCTGGCCGACCGCGCCGACAGCCGCTGGGTGGTCCCGTTCGGCGCCGACGGCGTACCCGGGACCGCCCACCACCGCGACCAGCTCCCCCTGTGGACCGCCGGCGAACTGGTCCCGGTCGTCACCGACTGGACCCGGCTCACCCCCGAACCCGCGAACGCACCCGAGGAAACCCAGGAGACCGAGGAATCCGATGACTGATCTGCATGTCCAGCACGTCGACGGCTACGGCACCGTCCGCATCCGCCCCCTCAACCCGGAGGGCGACGCGGACCTGGTCCACGCCTGGGCCGGCGACGAACGCGCCGCGTTCTGGGGGATGAACGGCCTCACCCGGGCCCAGGTCGCCGAGATCTACGCCCACATGGACACGCTCGACACCCACCACGCCCACCTGGTCACCGTGGACGGTGCACCGGCCGCGCTCCTCCAGACGTACGAACCGTCCGCCGACCGGGTCGGCGCGTGCTACGACGTCCGCCCCGGCGACCTCGGCGTCCACCTCCTCCTCGCCCCCGCCGGCCCCGCCGGCCCGCGTCCCGGCTGGACGTCCGCCCTGCTGACGGCGGTCACGGCCTACGTGCTGCTGGTCCTGGACCGCCGGCGGATCGTGATCGACCCCGACGTGCGCAACGCCAAGGCCATCGCCCGCTTCGAACGCCAGGGCTTCGAGCGCGGCCCGGCCGTCGTCCTCCCCGAGGTCGACCTGCCCGACGTGCACCTGCCGGAGAAGCACGCGCAACTCGCCTTCCTGGACCGGGCGGTAGCCTTCCCCGGGTGACGCCCGACGAGCTGATCGCTTACTACGGCCTCGAACCCATCCCCCGCGAGGGCGGCCTGTTCCGCCGTACCTGGGCCGGGCCCGCCCGTCCCGACGGCCGCCCCGAGGGCTCCGCCATCGTCGTGCTGCTCACCGCCGGCGACTTCTCCGCCCTGCACCGCCTGCCCTTCGCCGAGACCTGGCACTTCTACCTCGGCGACCCGCTCCGGCTCCTGCTCCTCGCCCCCGACGGCACCACCCGCACCCCCGTCCTCGGCCCGGACCTGCGCTCCGGCCAGCACCTCCAGCTGACCGTCCCGGCCCGCACCTGGATGGGCGCGCGGGTGGCCGCGGGCGGGGCGTGGGCGTTCTTCGGCTGCACGACGGCCCCCGGATTCACCTACCCGGACTACGAACACGGGGACGCGGCCGACCTGACGGCGCGTTACCCGGCCGAAGCCGACCTGATCACGGAACTGTGCCGTCCATGACGCCGTCCACGCCCCTGCTCGCAGGACAGACCGCACTGGTGACCGGCGCCGGCGGCGGCATCGGCCGCGCCATCGCCCTGCGCTTCGCCGAACAGGGCGCGGCGGTGGCCCTGCACTGCCGTACGGCGCTCGCCGCGGCCACCGAAGTGGCGGGCCGGGTCCGGGAGGCGGGCGGCAGGGCGGTCGTGCTCCAGGCGGACCTCACGGACGAGGCCGCCTGCCGCCGCCTGGTCGAGGAGACGACGGCCTGGTCGGCCGGCCGGCTCACCGCGCTCGTCAACAACGCGGCCGTCCAACCCGTCCGGCCCCTGCCGGAGCTGACGGCGCGGGACTGGCGCACGGTCGTGGACACCAACCTCACCAGCGTCTTCGCCTGCACCCGGGCAGCCGCCGCCCACATGCGCGTCCACGGCGGCGGCACGATCACCCACATCGCCTCCATCGAGGCCGGCCACCCGGCCCCCGGCCACGCCCACTACGGCGCGGCCAAGGCGGCGGTGGTCACGCACGCCCGCGCGGCGGCCCTGGAGTACGGCCCCGACGGCATCCGCGTCAACACCGTCTCGCCCGGCCTGATCGACCGGCCCGGCCTGGCACGGGACTGGCCGGACGGCGTACGGCGCTGGCTCGCCGCCGTCCCCGCCGGCCGCCTGGGCCGCCCCGAGGACGTGGCCGACGCCTGCGTCTTCCTCGCCTCCCCGCTCGCGAGCTGGATCACCGGGCACGACCTGGTGGTGGACGGCGGGGTGACGGCCCGTCCGGCCTGGTGAGCACGCGGCCGGTTCGCCCCGTACCTAGGGGAGGCACGGGTGCACGGGCGGGAACGGAGGCTGACGGTGCTGCGCGACGCGGACAACGAAGGAGCCCACGGCGGAGGCCGTGTGCGAGCCCGGGACGGCGACCGGCGACGGCGAGGAGGGCGCGGTCCGTCGCGGCGCCCGGCAGGGACGTTCCTGCTCGTACTCCTCCTGCCCGCTCTCCTCCCCGCCCTCCTCCTCGGCACGGCGACGCCCGCCTCCGCGCACGCCGTCCTGCGCGCCACGGACCCCGCCGACGGAACCCTCCTGCGCACCGCCCCCCGTCACGTCACCCTCACCTTCACCGAGTCGGTCGGCCTGCTGACCGACTCCTTCCGGGTGTACGACCCCGGGAACCGGCGCCTGCGCACCGGCCCCGCCGGCCACGCCGCCGGCCGCTCCGACACCGCGCGCGTCACCCTCCCCGCCCGGCTCGCCACCGGGACGTACACGGTCGCCTGGCGGGTGGTGTCGGCCGACAGCCACCCGGTGTCCGGCGCGCTCACCTTCTCGGTGGGCAAACGCACGGCGGCACCGGCTGCCCTGCCCCAAGAGCGCGCGGAGAACGGGGCCACCACGGCCCTGCACACCATCGCCCGCTACCTCGCCTACCTGTCCCTGGCACTCCTCCTGGGCACGGCCGCGTTCGTGGCCTACTGCCGCCCGCCGACGACGGCCCACCTGCGCGCCCCCGCCCTGGCCGCCGCGGTGACGCTCGTCGCCTCCACCCTCGCCGTGTACCTCCTGCGCGCCCCCTACGAGGAGGCCGCCTCCCCGACGACCGCCTTCTCCCTCTCCGCCCTCACCCACACGGCGGCGACCCGCCCCGGCCGGCTCCTGCTCCTCCGCCTCGCGCTGCTGCTCCTGGCCGCGGCCGCCGCGACCCTCCTCAGGACCCGCCGCGTCAGGCTCCCGCGCCGCGCCACCCTCGCGGCGGCCACCGCCCTCGCCGTCGCCCTGACCCTGACCTGGTCGGCGTCCGACCACGCCTCGGCGGGCATCCAGGTCCCGGCGGCGATCGTCTCCACCACCCTGCACCTGCTGGCGACGGCGGCCTGGCTGGGCGGCCTGGCCGCGCTCCTGTGGACGCTGCGGCGCGCCCCGCGAACGGCCACCGCCCTGCCGGCCTCGGTCCCGGCCCGCTTCTCCCGGCTGGCGTTCACGTCGGTGGTGGTCCTGGTCGTCACCGGCGTCTACCAGTCCTGGCGCGGCCTCGGCTCCTGGCAGGCGCTGACCGGCACGACGTACGGCCGCACGCTCCTGGCGAAGCTGGCGGCGGTCACCGCGCTGCTCCTCGCGGCGGCCTGCTCCCGCGCCTGGACGGCCCGCCTGACCCGTCCGGCGCAGGCCGCCGTCCGCGCCCGCGTCCCCGAACCGGCCACGGGCCCCGCGCTCCCCGAAGCCCCGCCCGGACCACCCCCGGCCCCGCCCCTGCACCTCCTGCGCCGCTCGGTCCTTCTGGAGGCGGTGGCGGCCTCGCTGGTCCTGGCCCTGACCACGCTCCTGACCAGCACGGTCCCGGGCCGAGCGGCGACGGAGTCCGCCCCGTCCGCGCCCTCCGCCGCGACGGGCGTCCAGACGGCCTCGGTCCTCACGATCCCCTTCGACACGGGTGCCCCCGGCGGCCACGGCAAGGTCCAGATCACCCTGGACCCCGGCCGCGTCGGCACCAACTCCCTCCAGGCCGTGATCTACGGCCCCGACGGCGGCCTCGCCACGGTCCCCGAGCTCCGCGTCACCCTCACCCTCCCGGCACGGCGCCTGGGCCCCCTGGACACCCGGCTCACCGACCGCGGCGGCTACTGGTCCACCCCCGCCTTCACCGTGCCCCTTTCCGGCACCTGGACGGTGAAGGCGACGGTCCGCGTGTCGGACCTGGACCAGGTGACGGTGTCGGCACCGGTGCGGGTGACGCGCTAGGGTCTTTCGTTCGGATCAGGCGGTGTGCAGGAAGAGCTGCGGGGACCAGCCGGTACAGCTGCCGGGCCCCGCCTCGTCGACGGCACCGGCGCACGCCCTGACCTTGAAGTTCCAGTCACCGCGCGCGGGCGCGTCGACCGTGGCGACCCGGTACTCGCCCATGCGCAGCTGCCAGCTGTACCAGCCGAGCCGTGACGGATACGTGTACCGGACCTCGTAGTAGGAGTAGCGCGGGTCGGAATAGCCGCCGTAGTACACCCGCAGCGTGTTGGCGCACCCGTCGAAGCGGGCGCCGGCGTACGGGGTGCCCGCGAACGTGAACCGGTTGGGCGCCCCGCCCAGGTTGGTGCCGCCGCCGGGCGGATACGCGTCCTGGGACGCGCACGGGCTCGCCGAGGCGGAGGCCGGCACCCGCGCCGACGCCGCGGACGCCGTACCGCCCACGAAGACGACGGGAACCACCAGGGCCACGGCAGCGGCCACCACAGGCACCAAAGGCCCCAAGGCCCTCACCTCCAGCGAAAGAACCTCAGTGACCACAATGCACTTTCGCCCCACAGGTCGCATCCGCTGACCGGATGCGGATGCGGATGCGGATGCGGATGCGGAGGGGGATACAGACCCGGGTACGCCAGAGGGCCGGACCGCTGATGCGGTCCGGCCCTCTGGGCTGGCGGAGGATACGAGATTCGAACTCGTGAGGGGTTGCCCCCAACACGCTTTCCAAGTCTGTTGGTGGCTCGCGGGGCCACGTGCAGGGGCGTTCACCTGCGTTCATAGTCGGCTGGCAGCCTCTGTAAGGACGGCTTGGGGTCTCGCCTGAACGGCCGTGAACGGGGCTGAATGAGACGGAAACTGAGACGGCCTGGCACGAGGCCAGACTGTCTCTATCTGGTGCAACCTTCTGATCTGTAGCTCTACAGAGATCTGTCGGAGACGGTCATACAGGTCGCGCACCGACCTCAGGGAGACGCTACGGGGTGGGTCCGGTTGCTGGGGTTGCTGTACTCGGCTGCTGTACAGCAAGATCCTCGTGGGGTGGCGGCATGGAGCGGGAGCTACTCGAACGGCTGTTGGTCGGCAGCGACGAGGCGACTTTGGCCGCTCTGGCTGCGCTTCGCGACGGCGGGTCCCATGTTGTCTGGGACGGAGTTACGTCCGCTGAGTCACTCGCCCATACCTACGGGCGACGGCTCCGGCACACCCGCCGACAGGGCATCGAGACCACGAACCTCGAACGCACCGTGCAGCTCCTTGGCCGGCATCAACAGCCGGTTCGTCTGGGGCAGATTAGGGCTGCCGACGGCTCCTGGGTGTTCATGCTGTTCCTCAACAAGGACTGCAGCAGCCTGATCGCGTGCACCGAGGTGCGGCAAACTCACGCCTGAACCTCAGCCGACGAAAGTCAGCCACGACGGTGGGCGGGTCAACGGCCACGCACGCGTGTGCCTCGTTGTACCCCACCCGCCTCAGCCACGTTGCTACTGCCGTCGACCAGAGCAAGCCGCGACGGCGGAAGCGCACGGGCGACACCCTTGCGTGGTGACTCCTTTGTCCCGAAGCAAGTTGGGCAGAGGCTCGACCTGCGGCGATGGTCCGCGGGCGTCCGTGCTTGTCCGCCGCTGTCTGCCAGTGTTGTCACGCAGTTAGACACGCACGCGGTGGCGACCGCTTCAGGCCTCTCCAGGCGGGATGAGGCGATCGGCGCTCTCAGCGTCGTCAACGTGTCCCTGCGCGTCGACGGTAATCGGGGTGGCACGCCCCATGGTGGTGACCAGCCATGCGAGCACCTGCTCGGTCAGCGGCCCGTTACCGGGTCCCTCGTCCTCCCAGTACGCGCGCCAGCCGCCTCCGGGTATGGCTGCCACTACCTGGTCGGCGCGCTCCAGGTGGGAGAAGTCTGAGTAGTCCGTTACCGGGAGGCGGGTGCCGTGCTTGGGGTCGACCACGAGGGCAACGCCTGTCGCCTCGTCCCAGGCGTCCACGTCCATGGTCCGAGCGATCATCGTCTCTGTGCCGGTGAAGATCGCGAGCCAACCTGTCCCGTTGAAGTAATGCATGCGGTCATCGTCCATGACGGCGGCTAGCCTGACCGGCCACAGTTTCGTTGCTGGTGGGATCTCAGCTTGGGAAGCTGCGATCACTGGGGTCGGGTCGCGGCGCTGACCTGGGTGAACAGGTCGCATGGGGCCTCGCCAGCCTCGACGGCTTTCCCCGTGGTTCCCCGCTGTTCCCCGCTCGATCTGGTGCCCTTGTGGTGCGGCCACGGAGCGCCAGCTCCGCGCGGCCTCCTGCCCGGCTCAGTACCGGAAGGTCTCGCGGCGGCTGCCGACCATCGCTTTAGGAGTTCGTTCTCCACTCGGCCGGGCTACGGCCCGCCTCGTGCACCAGTGCCGCACGCGGCTGCTAGTTGCCGCCGCTGTCCGCTGTCGTTGATGTCACTCATGGATGTCAGAACGGTGCGACTACGTGTAAGCACGACGCCGTGATCTCATGTGCGTCATGTCCCTGACCTTTGGCCCTGACCGGCAGACCCGCGAGTTTCAGTGCGACTGCTGCAACGCCCCCATCGAGCGTGCCTGGAACTTCGTCCACGCGGACGGCGCTCCGTACGCGGTGTACTTCGCCAACTGCTACCACCACCGAGACCGGGATCACGATGCCTGGATAGACGTGATCTTCGGGACGTGGGGCGTCGGGCCCGACCAGTGGGACGACCATGTCTCGTTCGCATGTCGAGTGGGCCCTGTCGTCGGCCAGCATGAGCCCGCTTCCACCCTGGTTACGGCAGGTCTCGCGCATCCCGATGGGCCTCTCTTCGGGCGCAAACTCGACCGTGAAGCCGCCCTGCAGCATCCGCGCTTGCCCGAGTTCTGGCAGGTCTCGGACTTCATCCTGGAGAACGACTCGTTGGTACGGGGTCATATCTACGGGCGCTGAACGACCGCGCGACCACGGCGGCCTGGTCCTGGCAGCAAGCGACCGGGCGTGCGGCCGGCGCTTCGTTCACCGGTTGTCTCCATCCCACTGCGCCGAGCTGGGCCGCGAGACCAGGCGATTAGAAGATGCGGGCACGCCGTGGAGGGGCGGCCGGGTCGTCCCGTGCCGCTACTGTGCCGGGCCGCCGAGCGCTGCTGCCGTCCGTCGTCGTTGCCGTCAGGGCTGCCGTCACTGCCGTCAGCCTCAGCCTCTGTCAGCACCGCACTAGAAGCTCGACTGCGGCCTGGCTTCGCCGCCACAGGGCACGGCCAGGCCGGTCGCTAGGACGCACGAGGATGGTGCTGTCCGGCCTCGTTGATGTCAGGGCAGCTGCGCACTTGGCCTCGGGTCAGTTGTGCAGCTTTTCCTTTTGGACAGTGCCGCGATGAGTCCTGCCATATCATCGTGCCGCGCCATCTGAAGCGCCGTTCATTAATATGCCGAATGGAGTTGTTGCTTTGCCTAATGAGGACAATGCGCCGGATAGGGATTCCCTCACGGCGAAGCTGCAGACCTGGTTGGCGGCACAGGGCTACCCTCTGGAAATGCGAGTCGCAAGAGAATTTGAGAAGAAGGGGATTCGCGTAACCTCATCG
Source organism: Streptomyces sp. NPDC047841 (assembly GCF_040704085.1). NCBI lineage: Bacteria > Bacillati > Actinomycetota > Actinomycetes > Kitasatosporales > Streptomycetaceae > Streptomyces > Streptomyces sp. NPDC047841. The sequence continues at coordinate 79,607 of NZ_JBEYRP010000015.1, read as the reverse complement.
GATTATTATGTGGACGACGAGTCGGGAGATTACAGGGAGATTGACGTCACTGCGCGCATTCCTCTCTGCAATCTAGCGAACCTTAATGGCAAAGTGCCCTCCTTTCTGTGTCCCGTAATTGAATGCAAGAGTGCACCAGGGAAGCCTTGGGTTCTTTTCGAAGGGGGCGTGAACCTGCATCCGGTGGCGAGTGTGGCACAGCGCTTCGTGCTCAATGCGGCATTGCGTCACTGGGACCGCTATGCTATGAGAATTGATCCTTCTAAGAAACCTCTTGCGGAAATTTTGCCGCTCTTCGATATCGGGCGAGCTCCTGCCTACTCGGCAGTCCGGAGTAGCCTGGGCAAGAACAGAGAAGATGCTGCATACGGCGCCATGGTCAGCGTGACAAAGGCGGCTTACGCGGTCGCCAACATGTACCCTCACGTCGGGAATTTGGCTCTACATGTCGCTGTACCAATCATTGTAGTTGACTCGCCCATCTTCGGCTGCAAGCTGAGTGAATCGGGTGAGGTGCAACTGGAGCCGATTGAGCGCGGCACCATCGTATGGAAGAAGGGGGTGTCGAAAGCGTATACCGTTCATTCAATAATCACTATCGTCTCTGAGGCAGCCCTTCCGGCGCTCTGTGACGACATTGCGAAAACCGCATCGCACCTGCGCCGCTCTCTGCCTCCGTGGACTTCGCAGGCTTGACCCGATCAAGGTTGGTGGAGTCTCAGTGCGCGTGGCAACCGCCGGCAAGTGTGGCGGGGCGGACCAGTCCTAGCCCGCTCGCTAAAGCCGGGAGGGCGAGATGCCGGTCGTTGGCTTGAGTTGAGCCGCTGCACAGCCACAACTGATCACGGGCGGCCGTGACCTGCGGCCGCCGCATCGATCAACCCTCTGACTACTGCTGAGCTGTCGGCACCTGTCGACGTTAGTCACCATTGAGCTCCCTTCCACGGCCTCAGGACGGCCCGGAGGGCGTTCGTGTGTAGGCGTTCGATCGATCCTCGTTGGTCGGAAGTGGAGCGCAGCGAGAGCGGGCGAGCAACTGGGGTGATTCGCTGTGACCTACGACTGCTTAAGTTCCGAGTCGTGAGAGTTAGCGGACTCATCGAAAGCACGAAGGCCCCATAGAGCTAGTTGCATTGCACTAGCTCCGCACAGCCCGATTACCTTCGCGAACTCATTGAATTCGGGCTCAAATCCCAAATGGGTCGCGGCTATGAGGCTGCGCATGGTGAGGAATGCAGGTTTAGCAACTTGCTGTGGAAATCCTGTAGTAGGGCCCAGGGCCCAGTCGGTCTCTGTTGACACGACGGCCGCGACAACCCCTGCGGAATCGGAATGCACGTGCCCATGTGCAGAAATCACCAACAGTCGCAGATGGTCTTCGTTGGCCATCTTTTCCAGCCGATCAAACGTGGGGGGTACCAACTTGTCGCCCTGGCGATTGAGCGGCATAAGTGGTGCCGCCCATCCATAAGAATCCCTGAACTTCTTGGGCGCATTGGCTACCTGATGCTTCTGGATCAGCAGTTCGGCCTGCGCTCGACGCTTCTCCAGTTCTTGCCGTGGTACTGGTCCTCGCCCATGTGCTTCGTAGTACTCGTAGAGACGATGGGTCTGTACGACGAAACCGTGGTCCAGGTATCGCTGAGCGAAACTCGGATCTTGTCGAGCAATGATAATGGCAGATACGGCCAATTCATGAAGAGCGCGCCAGCGTCCCACTGCGCCACTCCAGAAGCCAGCCAAGAGTAGCGTTCGAATCTCCTGGAAGACGAGGCATGCCGCGGAGTGAATAAGGGCAAGAGCTTCACGCATGGGCGAGTGGTCATCATCGGCTTCATCTGCCCGTCGGAGCAGCATCGCGCCATTCTGCTGAGTTGCGTACACGACTCCGTCGAAGAACTCCCATCCCCTAGCCCAGCGATTACTGATCTCGCTCTCGATTTGGGAGTGAAGGGCCGAGTTCCTGACGTGCGCTTCGCGTGAGAGTTCGAGAATCTCGCGCGCATGCGGCTCCGCTTCACGCTCGATCACTTTCATGAACTTGGCCGACTCCGACTCGATCAACTTCCCCCACCACGTTTCGATGCTTCGAGACTGGACCCCCCATATGATGCCCCCGGGGCCTGGGGTCAGCATGAGATTTTAGGTCGGAGGAGCGGCTTTGGGCTGGAGCTGCTTTGGGGCGAGTGATCATGGCCCCGTAAGCTTCCGGCGCGTCGGGCAGTCTGTGGACCTGCCCGTTAAGGCACGACGTTGGGGCCATGATCTTAGAGGCTCGCCCCAAAGTGGCTGCCTAAAGCCGCGGAGCCGACCGCCCCAGCCACAGAGGGTTTTCCTTCCTCCGCCCGCATGCACGCAGCGCGCCGCCGGGCGCGGCCAGCCGGGGCGAAGACAGGAGGCAGGCCGCGCCGCAGAGGCGGCGCGCGCCCGCGCCGTGCGCGGGCCTTGAACCAGTAGAGAAAGTTTGAATCACGCTCGGCTGGTGCTCGTGTGTCCGCTCGTACCGGCGCCTACTGGCTCGTGGTGTAGAACCCTGGACATGGGGAGTGAGCGGCGGGAGCGGATGAAGGCGCTGGGTGCGCGTCTTCGTGTGCTTCGTGGAGAGTCCGGCCTGACGGGTGCCGTGCTGGCGCAGCGGGCCGGCGTGGGACAGCCGACCGTGTCCAAGATCGAGACCGGGCGCATGGTCCCGAGCCGGGATGTGCTTGACCGGCTCCTGGACGCCCTCGGCCTTAATGAGTCGGCCTCTCACGAGGTGCGGGAACTGCTGGCGGACGTGGTCGCTGCCGAGGATGTCGAGCCGACTGCCGTTGACGTCGCCGAGGGCACGAGCCTTGATGAAGAGGTGCGGTCCGCTCGGTCGGTGCGCTCGTTCCAATGTGTCGTCCTGCCAGCCATGTTGCAGAGCGCGGAGTACGCCCGGCACGTCTTCGAGAGTGCTCCTCATGCGACACCTGAGGCTGTCGGTCGGGCTGTCGCCGCCCGTGTGGATCGGCAGAGCGTGTTGTACGAGCCGGGACGGGAGTCGGTGTTCGTGATCACCGAAGCCGTGTTGCGTACTTGGCCGGGGAGTCCGGCGCTGATGCTGGCGCAGTTCGACCGGTTGCTGGCGGTGGAGAGCCTGAGCACGGTACGGCTCGGGGTGGTTCCGTGGCGCCGGCCGGTGCCGGTGCTGCCGCGGCACGGCTTCACCTTGTGCGACCGGCGGGCGGTCGTGATCGAGACCTTCGACAGCGAGCGGGTGTCCACTGATGCCGCTGAAGTGGCCGCCTACGAGCATGCCTTCGCTCGCTTCGAGCGCGCTGCCGTCTTCGGGGCCGAGGTGCGTGAGCTGCTGTTGCTGGTGATGAAGGAGTTTCGGGACTTGGGGGACACCCTCACTCCTTAGAGGAATAATTCCTCTCGATGCCTAGATTGCTGCATCGGACTGGGAATACTCTGCCGTCAAGGCTGTCTAGCCCCCTAGACGAACGGAGAGGTTCCCATGCTTGCCAAGTGGTGCCGTGTCTTCCCCGGCTTGCCGGAAGAGGTGCCCCATGCTCGTCACTTCGTTGCGTCCCTGCTCGCGGATCGGGGTCCGGTCCAGGACGCCATCCTGATCGTGAGTGAGCTGGCAACCAATGCCGTGCGGCATACGCGCAGCGGCGTGGTGGGTGGCTGGTTCCTGGTCGTCGTCGGCCTCGGTGACGATCTCGTGCGCATCCAAGTGGTCGACCAGGGCGGCGATCGCGTGCCTCACCTGTGCCACGCCACCAGCCACGAAGAGGGGGGCCGCGGGCTACGGCTGATTGATGCCTTGGCGAAGAACTGGGGCTACACGATCTTGCCCGACGGGCGCTCCGTCTGGGCGGAGCTGGTGCGGGCGAGCGCATGAGCATGCAGTGTGCGGTGCCTGCGAGGGGTCGCTTCGCCGGCGGTGGGGTGTGAGTCCAAGGGGAGTGCCCCGGAGGAGATCGCGTTTCTATGTGATCGGCGTGCGTACCGGGCGGCGCCTGTCACCCGTACCGTCTAGGGCCCTAGACTCCTGGGTACTGCTGCTGGGAGGTGAGGTCATGTCGGACGAACTGCAACGGATCATGGCGATTGACGATCCGTACCTGCTCCTGCGCGAGGTCACGACCCGGTTGGCGGACGCACAGCAGGAAGTGACCGAGTTGGCCCGCCTCCGTCGGCGGGTGGTGCAGGACCTGCACGCACAAGGGCTGTCATACGCGCAGATCGCCGCAAAGGCCGGCCTGAGCCGCGGGCGGATTCACCAGATCCGGCACACCGGCCCGGCGCCGGAAGGGGCCTTCCTCGGTCGGGGTGCCGTCACTGTCGCCACACCACTGCGGCGGGACGACGAGCGTGGTCGCACGGTCGTCGCCGTGGATGACGTCAGCTCCGGCAAGCGACTGGAGGAGCTGGCGCGCACGTACGGGCTCGACGTCACCTCGGAGCACGTGCCGGTGAGCGGTGAGATCGACCTCAACCGTGATGGCCTGATCGTCGTCTGTGGTCCGCGCATGTCCCAGGCGATGTGGGACACGTACGCCCAGGATCCCGTCTTGCAGTGGCAGCGCGCGGAGGACGGGCCCTGGACGGTGGTGGACCGGCAGACCGGTACCGTGCACCGCTCGGGCCAGGACAGTGATCCGGCCCGGCCGTACGACGTCGGATACCTCGGCAGGCTCTCACGCCCGGACGGAAACGGTTCGCTGCTCGCCATTGCCGGTATCCACACTCAGGGTTCTCTCGGTGTCGTGCAGCTGCTCGCCAACGATCTGAACACTCTGTGGGGGCAGATCAGCGATCATCAGTTCTCCACGTTGGTGGGTGTTGAGTACGACCCGGAGACAAGCGAACCGCAATCCGTCGAACTGCTCTGCCCTCTGTACCGGCACGATGAGGAAGCGGCGGCGTGAGGGTCGACCTCGCCACGCTGTCGGCCGTCCCTGGCCGCGCAAACGAGGACTTCGCCGCCGCTGCTCCTGGCGCGGCCGTACTGCTCGACGGTGCCGGTGTCGCCGGGGCCGAGACCGGGTGCACACATGGGGTCGCCTGGTTCTCCGGGACGTTGGGCGGCCTGCTGTTGCGCAGCATCACCGCGGACCCCGCACGGCCCCTCGCCGAGTGCCTGGCCGACTCGATCCGCCTCGTCCGATCCCTGCACGAGGACAGCTGTGACCTGGCTTATCGGGCCAGTCCGACCAGTACGGTCGTCGCCACGCGGGTCGGCCTTGGGGGACTGGAATACCTTGTCCTCGGTGACTCCTCCCTGCTCCTGGCGGACAAGGGCGGCGGTACGACCGTCATCACCGACCGGCGCCTGGACGAGGTCGGCAAGCGGCTGCGCGGGCCGGTCGACGCACTGCCGACCGGCTCACCCGAGCACTCCGCCGCACTCGCCGAGTACCGGGACGCCTTGACGGGGCTCCGCAACCGGCCGGACGGCTTTTGGATCGCCGGCCCCGACCCGCAGGCCGCCGAGCACGCCCTGATGGGGACGGTGCCCCTCGCTTCGCTGGCGTCGGCGACGCTGCTGAGCGATGGGGCGACGCGACTTGTCGACCGCTTCGAACTCGCGGACTGGGAAGAGGCGTTGGCCGTCCTGAGTACCTGCGGGCCGGATGAGTTGATCCGCCGTGTTCGCGAGGCCGAGGACGGTGACCCGCACGGTCGCCACTGGCCGCGCGGGAAGACACACGACGACGCGACCGTCCTCCACTGGACCCTGCCGTAGCGCCTTCGCGCGAGTAGGAGTCACCTCGTATACCCCCCTAGACAGTTGATGGGGCGTCGGTTACCTTTACTGTCAACCCCCCTAGACAGTCGGGTGGTCGCCTCCCTGTGCTGTCTAGGGGGGTATCCAGTTCGAGCGGCGCCGATCACCGAAGGCGCCGACAACTCAGTGAGGTACTGATGCGAGTCATCCCCGTAGACACCTCGGCCGCCACGCTGCTCGTCACCAAGCTGCCCGAGGTGAAGGTCAGGGACCGGCAGACCGGTGAGGTCGCCGTGGACCCCGTGACCAACCAGCGGCTCATGACCCTGGAGGTGGTGTTCATCGCGGCCGGCGGTTCGGACATGATCAAGGTCACCGTTCCGGAGCAGGGCATCGGAGACGGTCTGGTCATGGGAGCACCGGTCATCCTGTCGGGACTGGTGGCCCGGCCCTGGGAGAGCGAGTTCGGCGGGCGGGCCCGTCACGGCATCGCCTACCGGGCCGATGCCGTCATGGTCGACGCTCCGGTCGCGGCGCAGGGTTGATCACCATGGCCGACACAGTGCGAGTGCTGTTACTGGTCCTGCTGGTCCTGGTCGTGCTCCTGGTGGTGCGTCGCCGCACGCCGGTGGTGTTCTGGTGGCTGGTCGGGTATCCCGTGGTCGCGCTGCGCTTGCTCATCTCGTACCGGGCGACGATGGACGCGTGTGGCCTGACGGTTCCGGCTTCGGCCGTCCGCCGGGCCACCGCCCGGATGATGGGGCGGCAGGCGGCGCCCGTACCGCCCCGGCGGACTTTCCCGCTGCCGACCGGGTCCGGCCTCGTGATGCGGCTGCGTATGGCGACCGGACAGGCACCCGAGGATTTCACCGCCTCGGCCGACCGGCTGCGGCACGCCTGGGGAGCTCATGCCGTGTACGTGCGCCCCACGAAACCGGGGTGGCTCGAACTGCGGCTGGTCGGCTGGGACGTGCTCGCCGAAGTACGCCCCGCCCGCCGTCGGGTTTCGACCGGCCCCCTCTGCCTGCCCTTGGCCCTACGAGAGGACGGCCGTTGGCACGTACGGGACTTCCGCACCGTGCCGCACGAACTGATCCTGGGCGCCACACAGTCCGGCAAGTCCGTCTACCTGCGCAACCTCCTGTGTGGCCTGGCCCGGCAACGGGTCGTGCTCGTTGGGATCGACTGCAAGTGGGGCGTCGAACTGGCCCCTTTCGCACCCCGGCTGTCGGCGCTCGCCGACGACCCGGACCGCGCGAACAAACTCCTCGACGTGTTGGTGGAAGAGATGGAGGCACGGTTCCGGCTCATCGGTCTCAGTGGCGGGACCGGTCCGGACGCCCCCCTCACCTCGGATGTGTGGGGGCTGCCGGAAACGGTTCGGCCGGTGCCGGTCGTGGTGGTCGTGGACGAGGTTGCGGAACTCTTCCTCGCCGCGAACAAGGACGACGAGAAGCGGCGGGATGCCATGGTCACCAAGCTCATCCGCCTCGCCCAGCTCGGCCGCGCGGCCAGCATCTACCTGGAAGTCTGCGGGCAGCGCTTCGGTGCCGAACTCGGCAAGGGCGCGACCATGCTGCGCGCTCAGCTGACCGGCCGAGTCTGTCACCGCGTCAACGACGAAGCGTCGGCGAACATGGCGCTGGCCGACATCTCGCCTGAGGCCGCGCTGGCCGCCACCTCCATCCCCGCTGAACGGCCTGGTGTCGCGGTCGTCGGTGACTCCTCCGGCGGCTGGTCCCGCGTCCGCTCGCCCCGTCTCACCCTCGAAGAGGCGGCGGCCGTTTGCCGAGACACTGCCGCCCTGGTGCCGGAACTGCCCCGGCTCGACTCCTTCCGGCCCGTCGTCGCCGTCGAATCGGCCGGGCCGGCCTCGTCGACCGCTGGTGTGCCCAGCGCTCGCCCGGTGGCCGAGTAGCCGCACCCCTTCTCTCCACGGCCGGCGTGACCGCCTCGCGCCACATCCCTACCCCGCCCATGCCAATAACCGGAAGGGAACCCCATGCCACGCCCCTCCATCGCCGAGGTGAGCGCGCTCATCGCCGACCTGTCCGCGCTTCGCCAGAACCGCACCTCCGCCGAATACGCCGCGCTGATGGAGCGGAAGGCGGACCTGCTGGAGCGCATCGCGGCTCACACGCCCGGCGAGGTCGAGGCCGCCGAGGTGGCCCGCCTCGCCCGTGAGCGCGCCGATGCGCTCAAGTCCGCCGGCTGACCACATGGAAGGGAATCCGAGCTGATGCGTGCCCACCTGGTCCGCGTGGACGCCGTGATCGTCCAAGCCGTCATCGCGGGTGCCCTGTCCTTCTCCCACCTGCACGACCTCGCGGCGGCGGCTGGACAGGGCGGCTGGAAGGCGTGGGCCTACCCCGTGAGCGTCGACCTGCTGTTGGTCGCCGCATGGCGCCGGATGAGGCAGCAGCAGCGAGCAGGGCAGGCGGCCGGTAGCCCGCGGCTGTGGTTCCTGGTGGCACTGGCCGCATCTCTTGGTGCCAACGTCGCCACCGCCGGACTCCTCGACCTGGACCACGTCCCCGCCTCGCTCCGCGTCGTCGTCGCGGGCTGGCCCGCCGTCGCCTTCTTCGGTGGCACCCTCCTGGCTCACTCACCGCACGGCCCGGACATGTCGGCGGCCCCGGAACCGCCGGCCGCCGACCCGCCTGAGGAAGAGGCCACCACACCGGCCGCCGTCGACGCTCCCGCCCCGGACGCGCTACCGGCACCGGTTCCCGAGCCCGCCACCGCCGAGCCGGAATCCGTCCCGGCTCCGTCGCCCGGCCCCGCCGTCGCGCTGCCTCCCGTCCTCATCGACCGTGTCCGGGCCCTGGCCGACGAGCATCGCTCGACCACCGGCCGCCCCGCCGACCCCGACGCCGTACGTGTCCGGCTCGGCCTGCCCCCGTCCATGACTGCGTCCGTCGCCGCGCACCTCTGAGAGGAGCACCGCCATGCACCGCCGTTTCCGCAACGTCCGCCGCATCGGTCCCGTGAACGTCGCCTCCTACGTCGACCGGGGCAGGAACCGCCACCTGGCCGCCTGCACCGCGCCCCGCTGCGACTTCTCCGCCGAGTACGACTCCCGCGCCGCCGCCGAACTCGCCGCCCGTACCCACCGCTGCTCGGCCTGACAGGAGACCACCCCCATGGACGTTCCGCTCTGGCTCGCCCTGCTCGTCGTCGGCGTCCTCGGCGTCAAGCTCATCCGCCCGCCCTGGTGGCTCATCGCCGTAATCCTCCTGGGCGGCTACCTCCTCGCCGACAGCTTGCTGGCTCCCGTCATCAACTCCCTCGTCAAGTAACCCGCGAAAGGGGACCTTTCATGTTCCGGCCGAAGATCCCGACCATGCCGCAGCCGACCAGCCTGGTCACCTCTCCCACCCTCATCGAGCCGACCACGGTCACCCCGGCACCCTCGGCCCCGCCGCCGGCCTACCCGGCTCGTGCCGCATCCCGCCCGGCCGTCCAGCTCACCCCCGGAACCGTTCTCGCCCTCGTCGGCGGAGGCACGGCCGTGGTCCTGGTCGTCGGTGCCGTCCTCGTCTCCATGCTCCTGGCCGTAGCCCTGACCGCCACCTCGGTCGCCGTCTGCGCCGTCGTCACCCGCTCCCTGCTCACCCGCCGCTGATTCGGCGGCTGCTTCCGTCCGGCTTGCCTCTACTGTCTAGCCCCCTGGACAGGCAAGCCGGGCGGCCACCCCAACACGTGACGCTCAAGGAGGAACCCGCACATGCGCCCACCGGCTCTTCTGGGAGCCATCCGTCACCTGGCCGCCCTCGCCCGGCACGGCGACGTGAGTGCTTACGCCCGGCAGATCCAGCGTCTCGGCGGCTGCGAGCGGCCCGTACGAATGGAGGGCCACCGGCTGGACGTTCACGCCGCCACGGGCGAGATCGTCCGGGAAGTCGTCGGCCGCGACCTGCCTGCCGGACAGCTCCTCATCCGCTGCAACAACCGCCGCGCCTCCCGGTGCGCCACCTGCGCCGAGACGTACCGCAAGGACACCTTCCACCTGGTCACCGCTGGTTTGAGCGGCGGCAAGGGAATCGGTCCGGCCGTCGCCCAACACCCGCGCGTCTTCGCCACCTTCACCGCCCCCTCCTTCGGTCCCGTCCACAACCGTCCCGCCGGTGGCCGCTGCCGCTGCGGACGCTCTCACCTGGAGGACGACCCCGCCCTGGGCACACCGCTGAACGCGGAGCGGTACGACTACCGGGCAGCCGTCCTCTGGAACGCCCACGCCGGTGCCCTCTGGGCCCGCTTCACCACCTACCTGCGCCAGCAGCTCGCCTCCCGCGCGGGCGTCACCCGCACCGCGCTGCGCGACTGCCTCAAGGTGTCGTACGCCAAGGTCGCCGAGTACCAGCGGCGTGGCGCCGTCCACTTCCACGCCGTCATCCGTCTCGACGGCCCGGACGGCGCCGAGTCCACCCTACCGGCCTGGGCCACGACCGAACTCCTCACCGACGCGATCCGCTCGGCGGTCCGCCTCGCCGAGACACCCGGCCCCATCCTCGACGGCCGCACGTACACCTTCCGCCTCGGTGACCAGCTCGACATCCGCCCCATCCGCTCCGCCGACTTCGCGGGTAGCTCGGAGCTGTCCAGCCGGGCCGTGGCCGCCTACATCGCCAAGTACGCCACCAAGGGTGCCGAGACCGCCGGCACCCTGGACCGTCCCGTCCGCAACCCGATCACGGACCTGATCGGCTCCGGCGTCACCGACCACGCCCGCCGGATGATCCTCACCTGCTGGCACCTCGGTGGGCTCCCCCAACTCGAAGCCCTGCGCCTGCGCAAGTGGGCCCACATGCTCGGCTTCCGCGGCCACTTCTCCACCAAGTCCCGCGCCTACTCCGTGACCCTCGGCGCCCTCCGTCAAGCACGCGCCGACCACAACGAGGCCCTTGCCCGCGAACACGCGGCCGAAGTGGGCCACCCGCTGCCCGACCCGGACACCGTCCTGGTCCTCTCGCACTGGCGTTTCGCCGGAACTGGCTGGACTAGCGCGGAACACCTCGTTGCCCACGGGACTCCACTACCCGATGACACCCGGCCGCCAGCGACTTGTGACACCCCCGCCCTCGACTCGATGGGAGACCTCACCTGATGACCACGCTGACAGCGGTTCAACCGGCGGTCCCCGATGAGACCGCCACCGATACCGCCTTGGTGCTGCTGACCGTCGAAGAGGCCGCGCGCCGGCTTCGAATCGGGCGTACGACGTGCTTCCGGCTCGTGCTCTCCGGCGAGATCGAATCCGTGACCGTGGGGCGGCTGCGGCGGATCCCGGTAGACGCTCTCCCGGCCTACGTGGCGAAGCTGCGGCGTACGGCCGTCGCGGCGTAGGGGGGATGGACATGGCAGAGCAGAAGCGCACGCGGCAGCCCAACGGGGCCTCGTCCATCTACCTTGGCAAGGACGGCAAGTGGCACGGCCGGGTCACGGTCGGCGTACGTGATGACGGCAAGCCGGACCGTCGCCACATCGAACGCAAGACCAAGGCCGAGGTGACCAGAGCCGTTCGCGAGATGGAGCGGGCGCGGGACGAGAAGAAGCTCAGGAAGGTGGGGCAGGGCTGGACCGTCCAGGCCTGGCTGGAGCACTGGGTCGAGAACATCGCCAAGCCGTACGTCTCCGAGAACACGTACGACGGGTACGAGGTGGACGTGCGCGTGCACCTGGTGCCGGGCCTTGGTGCTCACAAGCTCGACCGCCTGGAGCCGGAGCACCTGGAGCGCTTCTACCGGAAGATGCAGGAGTCCGGGAGCGCGGCCGGCACCGCCCACCACGTCCACCGCACGATCCGGGTGGCCCTCGGCGAAGCGGTGCGGCGCGGGCACGTCGCCACCAACGTGGCCGAGATCGCCAAGGCTCCCCGCCTCGAAGAGGAGGACATCGAGCCGTTCACGATCGAGGAGGTGCAGAGCCTCCTCGTGGAGGCGGCCAAGATCCGTAACAGCGCGCGCTGGGTCGTCGCCCTGGCCCTCGGCCTCCGCCAAGGGGAGGCGCTCGGGCTGCACTGGGAGGACGCCGACCTGGACGCGGGGTACATCCGCATCCGCAAGAGCCGTCTTCGTCCCAAGTACGCCCACGGCTGCGGTGAGGACCCGTGTGGCCGTAAGGCTGGCTACTGCCCCAAGCGGGAGCAGATTCGCCGCGAGCACAAGAACACCAAGTCCCGCGCCGGACGGCGCACCATCGGCCTCCCGGACCCGCTGATCAAGCTTCTCCGCCAGCACAAGGAAGAGCAGGAGCGGGAACGGGTCGAAGCCGGTGCCGACTGGGAGGGCAAGGGCTACGTCTTCGCCTCGCCGACCGGTGGACCGCTCAGCCCCAACACGGACTACCACGTCTGGAAGCGGCTCCTACGGGACGCCGGCGTACGGGACGGGCGTCTCCACGATGCTCGCCACACCGCCGCGACGGTCCTCCTGATCCTCGGCGTCCCGGACGTGGTGATCGACGCGATCATGGGTTGGGAGCCCGGGGGAGCCGCACGGATGCGCGCCCGGTACATGCATGTGACGGGAGTCATGCTCCGGAAAGTCGCTCAGCAAGTCGGAGACGCGCTCTGGGCGCCGCCCGGCACCGAAGGAAAAGCCGACTGAGACGGAAACTGAGACGGACAACGTCGAAGGGCCCCACCGCGAACGGTGGGGCCCTTCGACATCGTGCCCGGTGAGGCACTGGCGGAGGATACGAGATTCGAACTCGTGAGGGGTTGCCCCCAACACGCTTTCCAAGCGTGCGCCCTAGGCCTCTAGGCGAATCCTCCGCCGGAAACATTACATGACCGAGGGGAGTGCTCGCGAACTCGTTCCCGCAGGCCGTCCCCGGGTGGGGTCGCGGGGCGGGCCGGGTTCGGACCGGTGCCCGCCATCGGGTACTGTGGGGCACAGCCCCTCACGCGGCGCTATCTGACTGAACTCCCCCAGGGCCGGAAGGCAGCAAGGGTAGGTCGGCTCTGGCGGGTGCGTGGGGGGCCCTTGCGTTCCGGGCCCGCGGCCGTGGATCCCGGGGCGGGGCCGGTTGTCAGTGGGCGCCATTAACCTCGTATGCGTGTCGTCTCTCGCGCTGTACCGCCGCTATCGCCCGGAGACCTTTGCCGAGGTCATCGGGCAGGAGCATGTCACCGACCCGCTGCAGCAGGCGCTGCGGAACAACCGGGTCAATCACGCGTACCTGTTCAGCGGTCCGCGCGGATGCGGCAAGACGACCAGCGCGCGCATCCTGGCCCGCTGCCTGAACTGTGAGCAAGGTCCCACCCCGACACCCTGCGGCGAGTGCCAGTCCTGCCGCGACCTCGCGCGCAACGGACCCGGATCGATCGACGTCATCGAGATCGACGCGGCCTCTCACGGTGGTGTGGACGACGCCCGTGAGCTGCGCGAGAAGGCCTTCTTCGGCCCCGCGAGCAGCCGGTACAAGATCTACATCATCGACGAGGCCCACATGGTCACGTCGGCCGGTTTCAACGCGCTGCTGAAGGTCGTCGAGGAGCCGCCCGAGCACCTGAAGTTCATCTTCGCGACCACCGAGCCCGAGAAGGTCATCGGGACCATCCGCTCGCGGACCCATCACTACCCGTTCCGGCTGGTGCCGCCCGGCACCCTGCGGGACTACCTCGGCGAGGTGTGCCAGAAGGAGGACATCCCGGTCGAGGACGGCGTACTGCCGCTCGTCGTGCGCGCGGGCGCCGGCTCCGTGCGTGACTCCATGTCCGTCATGGACCAGCTCCTCGCCGGCGCCGGGGCGGACGGTGTGACGTACGCCATGGCCACCTCCCTCCTCGGCTACACCGACGGCTCCCTGCTCGACTCCGTCGTCGAGGCCTTCGCCACCGGTGACGGAGCCGCCGCCTTCGAGGTGGTCGACCGGATCATCGAGGGCGGCAACGACCCGCGCCGCTTCGTCGCCGACCTGCTGGAGCGGCTGCGGGACCTGGTGATCCTCGCCGCCGTGCCCGACGCCGTGGAGAAGGGGCTGTTCGACGCCCCGGCCGACGTCCTGGAGCGGATGCAGGCCCAGGCCGGGACGTTCGGCGCCGCCGAGCTGAGCCGCGCCGCCGACCTGGTCAACGAGGGCCTGACCGAGATGCGCGGCGCCACCTCGCCCCGCCTCCAGCTGGAACTGATCTGCGCCCGCGTCCTGCTGCCCGCCGCCTACGGCGACCAGCGGTCCGTGATGGCGCGGCTCGACCGCCTGGAGCGCGGCATCGGCTTCTCCGCCGGCGCGGGTGCGCCGGCCATGGGGTACGTCCCCGGCCCCGAGGCCCATGCCGGCGCCCTCGCACCGGGTGCCGGTGGCGCGTCCGTGCCGCCCGGTGGAGGGCCCGCGGCGGCTCGCGCGGCGGTCCGGGCCCCGGGACCGGCCGGACCGGGTGAGCAGGTTCCGGTCGCCCCGGCGGCCACGGCGCCCGCGCCCCCCACTTCCACTCCCACTCCCGCCCCTGCGCCCGCGCCCGCCGCTGCTCCCGCCGCCCCGGCTCCGGCCGCGCCCGCCGCCCCCGCTCCCGGCGCCTGGCCCACCGCCGCCCCCGCCGGCGGTGGCCGGCGCCCCGGTGGCTGGCCCACGGCCACCGCTCCGGGTACCGGACAGGGGACGGGCCAGGGCGCCGGGCAGGGTCAGGGCCCCGGCCGCGCGGCCCCGGCCCAGTCCCAGCCGGCCCCGTCCGCGCCCCCGGCCGCCCCGGCCCCGGCGCCCCAGGCTTCCGCCCCGGCCGCCCCCGCCGGCGGCCTCGACCCGCGCGCGCTCTGGCCGAACATCCTGGAGGCCGTCAAGAACCGCCGCCGCTTCACCTGGATCCTGCTCAGCCAGAACGCCCAGGTGACCGGCTTCGACGGCACGACCCTCCAGCTCGGGTTCGTGAACGCGGGCGCGCGTGACAACTTCTCCGGCAGCGGCAGCGAGGACGTGCTGCGGCAGGCGCTGGCCGAGCAGTTCAACGTGCAGTGGAAGATCGAGGCGCTCGTCGACCCGTCGGGCGGCGGCTCCGCCCCACCGGTCGCGGGCGGCTACGGCGGAGGCGGCGGCTACGGCGGCCCTCCCGCCGGCGGCCCCGGCGGCTCCCCCGGCGGCGGTGGCTACGGCGCCCCGGCCGCACCCCGCCCCGGCGCCTCCCAGCCGTCCCCGCAGCCATCCGCCGCCCCGCACAGCGGCACCCCCGCCGCGCCCGCCCCGGCGCCCCGGCCCGCCACCGCGCCCGAGCCGCCGCCCGTCTCCCCCGAGGACGACATCCCGGAGGACGACGACCCGGATCTCGACGAGTCGGCGCTCTCGGGCCACGAGCTGATCGTGCGGGAGCTGGGGGCCACGGTGGTCGAGGAGTTCTCCAACGAGTGAGGGCCGCGCGCACGGGGAACGGCCGGGGACGGGCCCGCTTTGGAGGAAAGTCCAGCAAACCCGGCGCCCGGCCTTCGGCGACCTTGCCATTAGGCTGACCCCGTGAAGGTCCTCGTCATCGGCAGCGGCGCCCGCGAACACGCCCTGTGCCGCTCCCTGTCCCTCGACCCCGACGTCACCGCGCTGCACTGCGCCCCCGGCAACGCCGGCATCGCCGAGGTCGCCGAGCTGCACCAGGTCGACGCGCTCGACGGTGCCGCGGTGACCGCGCTGGCCACCGGCCTCGGTGCCGACCTGGTCGTCGTCGGCCCGGAGGCGCCGCTGGTCGCCGGTGTCGCCGACGCCGTCCGCGCCGCGGGCATCCCGGTCTTCGGCCCCTCCGGGGAGGCCGCGCGGCTGGAGGGGTCCAAGGCCTTCGCCAAGGACGTCATGGCGGCGGCCGGCGTGCCGACCGCCCGGTCCTACGTCTGCACCACCGCCGAGGAGGCCGCCGTGGCCCTCGACGCCTTCGGCGCCCCCTACGTCGTCAAGGACGACGGTCTCGCCGCCGGCAAGGGCGTCGTCGTCACCTCCGACGTCGAGGCCGCCAGGGCGCACGCGGCCGGGTGCGAGCGCGTGGTCGTCGAGGAGTTCCTCGACGGTCCCGAGGTGTCCCTGTTCGCCGTCACCGACGGCGAGACGGTCGTGCCGCTCCAGCCCGCCCAGGACTTCAAGCGCGCCCTGGACGGCGACGAGGGTCCGAACACGGGTGGCATGGGCGCGTACTCGCCGCTGCCGTGGGCCGACCCGAAGCTGGTCGACGAGGTGCTGGAGACGGTGCTCCAGCCGACCGTGGACGAGATGCGCCGCCGGGGCACGCCGTTCTCCGGGCTGCTCTACGCCGGTCTCGCGATCACCTCGCGCGGGGTCCGGGTCATCGAGTTCAACGCCCGCTTCGGCGACCCGGAGACCCAGGTCGTGCTGGCCCGGCTGCGGACCCCGCTGGCCGGTGTCCTGATGGCCGCCGCCACCGGCAACCTCGCCGACCTGGCGCCGCTGCGCTGGAGCGAGGACGCGGCCGTCACCGTCGTCGTCGCCTCGCACAACTACCCGGGCACCCCGCGCACCGGCGACCCGATCACCGGTCTGGACGCGGTGGCCGCCGAGGACGCCCCGCACGCGTACGTGCTGCACGCGGGCACGAAGCGGGACGGCGACGCGGTCGTCAGCGCGGGCGGACGCGTGCTGTCCGTCACGGCGACCGGCCGGGACCTGTCCGAGGCGCGCGAGCGGGCGTACCGGGCGGTGGGCCGGATCCGGCTCGACGGTTCGCAGCACCGCACCGACATCGCGGCGAAGGCCGCGCAGGAGGCGCGGACGCGGGCGTGACCACGCCGGTACGGCTCCCTCGTACCGCCCCTCGCACCACCCTCAGGCCCCGGAGGCGATCCGGGGCCTGATCTTTGCTTTCTGTCACCCAGCTCTGACCAAAGCCATTCCATCGAGTGAGCAATCGCCCATATGGCTGACGGGGGCCGGGGCCCGAACTAGGGTGCCGCGCAAGCGTTCCGGCACTTGGCCCACCGGCATTGCGATGTCAGTGGCGGGTGCCACAGTGGGGGAGTGAGCAAGACCAGGGCAGCACGCGATCGCCAGGGAGGGGGCGAGATCGGCACGTGACCGGAATCGGTGTGGAGGCGGGCGCGCAGGCCGCGCGCTCCCGGGCCCTCGCCGTGCTGCGGGTCCGGGGCCGGGCGCTGGCCGTGGCGCTGCTGCCCGCGGGCGTCGAGGTGATCCTGCTGACCGGCGCCTCCACCGGCCGTCTCGTCGGCCCGGGCTGGGACGCCGCCCGCTGGGCCGTCGGCGTGCTCGCGGTGCTGGTCCTGCTGGCCGCGGCCGGTGTCGCGGTGGTCGTGGCCCGGGCCCGCCCCGCCATGAGCCCCACGGTGCCGATCCCGGAGGGGTCCGCCCCCGACCTGTACCGGATGGTGCGCGACCTCGCCGACCGGCTGGACGTGCCGGTGCCCTCGGCCATAGCGCTCACCCCGGACTGCGACAGCTGGCTGGAGGACCGGGCCCATTCGGCCCACGGACCGCCCCCGCGTCCGGCGCCCGACGAGATAGCGGGCCCCGGCCGCCGCCGGACCCCGGTCGCACCGGTCCTCGTCATCGGCTCCCCGTTCCTGTGGTGGATGCGCGTGGGCGAGCTGCGCGCGGTCCTCGCCCCGGTCATCGCCGGTACGGGACCCTCGGCGCACCCGGACATAGCCGCCGCCCGCCGCTTCGTACGCGGGCTGGACGCGGCCGTGGCCGTCGCCTCGGACGGGGGCCACGGCCCGCTGACCCGCGGGGTGTGCGCCGCCCTCGGCTGGGTGGCCCGGCTGCTGCTGCGCGGCTGCCGGGAGCACGCGACCCAGATGGAGCGCGGGGTGGCGGCGGCCGCCGCCGAGCGCGCCCAGACGGTGGACTACGGCGTGCGGATCGTCGCCCAGGAGCAGGTCGGTCTCGCGTACGCCGGCTGGGACCGGCTGCTGACCAGGGTGGCGTTGCCGGCCTGGCGGATGGGGCGCTGGCCGTCCCGGCTCGACGCGGGGGTGGTGGCGGCGCTCACCGAGCTGTCCCGCCGGGACCGGCTGGCCGAGGGCTTCGCCTCCCGGCTCGGCGAGCGGCCCGCGTGCGATCTCCTGGAGGAGCCCGGCACGGTCGACGAGGCCGCCTCCCTCCTCGCCGCCCGGCTCTTCCACGGGGGTCCCGCCGAGCCGGGGCCCGAGTGGGCGCCGGTGGACTGGCAGGCGTATCCGGAGGAGGTCGTGGACCGCACCTGGCGCGCCGAAGCGGCCCGTCTGCACCGCGTCCTGGACACGCTGGGCGTCCGCCCCTCCCTGGACCCCCGGGCCCCCGACCCCGGCGGCCCCACCCTGGCCCGGGTCCTGGACCACCTCACGGCCCCCGCCGACGGCGAGGACTGGGCCCCGGCGGACGCGGACCCGGATGCGGGCGCTCTGTACACCGGGACCGGGGGCGCTTCCACGGCGCCCGATGAGGTGGCGTCCGGGGCTGCTGGTGCTGAGGGGACGGCTGCGGTGGCGTCTGGGACTCCTGTTGCCGGTGCGACCGGTGCCGGGGCAGGCGTGGGTGCCGGGCCTGCCGGGGCCGCTGGTTCCGGGACCGGTACCGCCGGCGCGCGGGCTGTGGACGCCCCGGCCACTGCGGCTGGTGCCCCCGGCGGTCCCGCCTCCGGAGCTGATGACGCTGGTGCGCAGGCGACGGGCGCTGCCGCCGCCGCGACCGCTGCTCCGGAAGCCGGCGGCGCCGCTCCCGGTGCCCCAGGGACCTCACTCCGCGGCCCTTCCGACGCCGAGGCCACCGACATCGCCGACCACACCGGCACTGCCGACGGGGCCGGCACCGCCGCAGACGCCCGCACCACCCACCCCGCCCACACCGCCGCCGGCGTCCACACCGCCCACGCCCCCCACGCACCAGCCCCCGCCGATGCCCCCGCCGAGGACAGCACCGTCCCCGTCGCCCCGGAGCCCGGGCCCCGGCTCCCCTTCGGGGAGGAAGAGGACCCCACCACCGAGCGCAGTGCCGCTCTCGCCGCCGGGCTGAGCGCCGAACTGGCCCGGGAGGAGGCCGCCGTGGTGGTCGGAAGCGCCGGGGGGCAGCGGACGCCCGAGAGCGCCCAGTGGGACGACTTCGCCTGCGGGCCGCCCCCCTTCCCGCTGCAACCCCGGCGCACCGCCCGGGAACTGCTCGCCGAGCACGTCACGGCGATGGTGTGCTGCGCGGCCGTGGACACCGCCGGTGCCGTCCCCGCCCTGGACTGGCTGGACGGCCCCTCCCTGCTGCTGGGCGGTGAGCGGGCCGCCGACCTGGCGCCCAAGGTCCTCACCCTCATCGAGGAGGGAGACCCGGGCCCGCTGCGCGACTGGCTGGCCGCGTCCGGCATACGTCCCGAGAAGCCCGTACGTCTCGTCTGACCGGACGGTGGGCCGGCTCGCCCGGGCCGCATCCCGTACCGGAAAAGCGACTTCCAGTTCAGGTCAATTCACAACGACTAGTGACCGTCCCCGTGCGTTATGTGATGTGCTGGGACCGACCACGCCTTTGGCAAAGGCACGCGACATACGACAGTACGGCTGAGCACAGCGAGCACAGTGAGCACCGCCGAGACAGGCACGGGGGCCTGATGCGGGAGGGGAGCGACCATGGCCTCGGACCACATCCGCCGCTGGGAGTCCGGAGCACTCGCGCACGCCGTCACGGACCCCTTCGGTCAGGGCCCGGTGCCCTGGCTGCGCGGGAGTGAGACGTACTTCGACGACACCGGCCACGTCGTGCCGTGGTACGTCGACCCCAGCCCGCAGCAGCTCACCGGCGGTGACCGCGCACGCGTCCCGGCGCCGCGCGCGTCCGGGTCCGGCCCCCGCTCCGCGGACGACGTGCACCGCCAGATCAAGGGCTTCACCTCGAACGGCGCGGTCGCGCCCGGCGAGGCGATCGACTTCCACGTCACGGTCGACCCGCCGCAGCAGTTCAGCGTGGACATCTACCGCATCGGCCACTACGGCGGCGACGGAGCGTCCAAGATCACCACGAGCCCCCGCCTCTCCGGCATCGTGCAGCCCCCGCCGCTGACCGCCGACCGCACGGTCTCCTGCCACCACTGGTGGCTGTCCTGGCGCCTCCAGGTGCCCTCCTACTGGAGCATCGGCGCCTATGTGGCCGTCCTGACCACCGCCGACGGCTACCGCTCCCACGTGCCGTTCACGGTCCGCGACGACCACCCCGCCGACCTCCTGCTGCTGCTGCCGGACATCACCTGGCAGGCGTACAACCTCTACCCGGAGGACGGTCACACCGGCGCCAGCCTCTACCACGCCTGGGACGAGGAGGGCGGGCTGCTGGGGGAGGCCGACGCCGCGACCACCGTCTCCTTCGACCGGCCGTACGCCGGCGCCGGCCTGCCCCTGCACGTCGGCCACGCCTACGACTTCATCCGCTGGGCCGAGCGCTACGGCTACGACCTCGCCTACGCCGAGGCCCGTGACCTGCACGCCGGCCGGATCGACCCCGCCCGCTACCGGGGCCTGGTCTTCCCGGGCCACGACGAGTACTGGTCGGTGCCGATGCGCCGGGCCGTCGAGGACGCCCGCGACCGTGGCACGTCACTGGTCTTCCTCTCCGCCAACACCATGTACTGGCAGGTGGAGCTGGGCCCGTCCCCGTCCGGTGTCCCGGACCGGCTGCTGACCTGCCGCAAACGCAAAGGCCCCGGACGTCCTGTGCTGTGGCGCGAGATCGACCGGCCGGAGCAGCAGCTGGTCGGCATCCAGTACGCGGGCCGGGTCCCCGAGCCGAACCCGCTGATCGTCCGCAACGCCGGCCACTGGCTGTGGGAGGCGACCGGCGCCCATGAGGGCGACGAGATCGCGGGTCTGGTCGCCGGTGAGGCGGACCGTTACTTCCCGCGCACCCCACTGCCCGAGCACGACGAGCGCATCCTCCTCGCCCATTCCCCCTACACCGACGGCGACGGCGTCCCGCGCCACCAGGAGACGTCGCTCTACCGCGCCCCGTCCGGCGCCTGGGTGTTCGCCTCCGGCACCTTCGCCTGGTCCCCGGCCCTGGACCGCCCCGGCCACGTGGACGCCCGGGTCCAGCGCGCCACGGCGAACCTGCTCGACCGCATCTGCAAACGCGACTGACACCGCGCTCCCCGCCCCGGCGCCCGGACCCGCACCCCCGGGCGCGCCCTATCAGCCCCATACGGGAGAATCGAGGCATTGGACAGAACCACGGGGAGGAACCGTGTCCGGATTCGTAGAAAAGCCCGAGCCGATCGAGGTTCCGGGCCTGGTGCACCTGCACACCGGAAAGGTGCGGGACCTGTACCAGAACGAGGCGGGCGACCTCGTGATGGTCGCCAGCGACCGCATGTCCGCCTACGACTGGGTGCTGCCCACGGAGATCCCCGACAAGGGCCGCGTCCTCACCCAGCTCTCCCTGTGGTGGTTCGACCAGCTCCGCGACCTCGCCAGGAACCACGTCATCAGCACCGAGGTGCCCGAGGGCGCCCCGGCCGACTGGGCGGGCCGCACGCTGGTCTGCAAGTCGCTGAAGATGGTCCCGGTGGAGTGCGTGGCCCGCGGCTACCTCACCGGCTCCGGCCTCGCCGAGTACCAGGAGTCCCGTACGGTCTGCGGCCTCGCCCTCCCCGAAGGCCTCGTCGACGGCTCGGAACTCCCCGCCCCGATCTTCACCCCGGCCACCAAGGCCGAGGTCGGTGAGCACGACGAGAACGTCTCCTACGAGGAGGTGGCCCGCCAGGTCGGCGCCGAGACCGCCGCCCAGCTGCGCCAGGCCACGCTCGCGGTGTACTCGCGCGCCCGGGACATCGCCCGGGACCGGGGGATCATCCTGGCCGACACGAAGTTCGAGTTCGGCTTCGACGGTGACACCCTCGTCCTCGCCGACGAGGTCCTCACCCCGGACTCCTCCCGCTTCTGGCCGGCCGACCGGTGGCAGCCGGGCCGGGCGCAGCCGTCGTACGACAAGCAGTTCGTGCGGGACTGGCTGACCTCGCCGGAGTCCGGCTGGGACCGCAGGAGCGAGCAGCCCCCGCCGGCCCTGCCGGAGGAGGTCGTGGCGTCGACCCGGCGGAAGTACGTGGAGGCGTACGAGCGGCTGACCGGCACCAGCTGGTCGTAGGGCGGGAAGAGCAGGGCATGAAAAAGACCCCGGTCTAGTGGACCGGGGTCTCATCCCGAGCGGACGACGAGGCTCGAACTCGCGACCTCAACCTTGGCAAGGTTGCGCTCTACCAACTGAGCTACGTCCGCGTTGCGCCGTGGCGCGAGAGCAACTATACCCAACCTCGGGCGTGGGTGAGACGCACAGCCGCAGGATGGTTCCCGGCGCCGGCCGTCGTGACCGCCAGGCAGGGCGGGCGGCCCGCCCGGCGATCTGCGCGTCCGGCGCTCCGCCGGCGGCCAACTCGGGCTCAGCGCAGCGGTTCCCCGGTGTGCGGGGTAGCCGAGCCGCCGAGCTCGGGCCGTCCTCGTGGCGACCGGACCGCCGTCAGGGAAACAACAGCCGTACCGCAGTACTCAGGAGGTGACTCCTCTCACATCATCAGAGTCCCTGCCCTGACGACGAAAAGACCCCGGTCCAGTGGACCGGGGTCTTATCCCGAGCGGACGACGAGGCTCGAACTCGCGACCTCAACCTTGGCAAGGTTGCGCTCTACCAACTGAGCTACGTCCGCACTGCTCCCGATCGGCTCCCACCGATCGGTGCGAGCACCAGCCTACCTGATCCACACATGTGGTCGTGTCGGCGGTGCAGAGCGGGTGACAGGAATCGCACACTGCGCCTTCCCCCTGGAAGGGGGATGTTCTACTACTGAACTACACCCGCGCGGTCCTCGGGATCCGGCCTGTCGGCCTCGCCCCTCGGCGTGTCCCAGACATTAGCTGATCAACGGGGGGGTAGCGCAAGTCGGGGCGCCCCGAGGCCCCGTACGCCCCAAGTGCACGGTCCCCAGGGCCGTCTGACGGACCCTGGGGACTCGCCCCTTCGCGGGCTCACTGGGCGGCGCTGAACGCCTCGTAGACCTTCTTCGGGATGCGTCCGCGGGCGGGGACGTCCATCTTGTTGGCCTGGGCCCAGGCGCGGACGGCCGCCGGGTCGGGGGCGACCTCCGTCTGCTTGTACGCCTTGCCGGACCGCGACCGCTTGCGGCCGGCCTCGACGTAGGGCGCGAGCGCCTCGCGGAGTTTCTCGGCGTTGCTTTCGTTCAGGTCGATCTCGTACGACTTGCCGTCGAGTCCGAAGGCGATCGTCTCCGCCGCTTCCGAGCCGTCGATGTCGTCAAAGAGAGTGACCACGACCTTTTGCGCCACGAATAATCGGTCCCTTCGTGCAGCACGTCGTTACAGCTCAACGCCGACGACGTGCCGAGTATCGGCTATTGCCAATTCATTTGTACAGTGCCCGGCAATGCAAAGTGAAGCCCGACTAAATCCGTCCGCGCGTCCGGGTGCAATAGGTGCCGCGGACGGACTGTGGAACTTTCCCAGAACTTTTCACGGGCGTGTGGCTTCGACACCCGATCGTGATGCGCCTCACGTACTTTCCTCCAACTCTACCCGCGTAGAAATTTCGTGCGGGTAGTCTGAAGGAACCTGCTCAGCACCACACACCGGGAGTGCCAGTGGCACGCGTCGTAGTCGACGTCATGCTCAAGCCGGAGATCCTCGACCCCCAGGGCCAGGCGGTCCAGCGTGCGCTGCCGCGCCTGGGTTTCGAGGGGATCTCGGACGTACGTCAGGGAAAGCGTTTCGAACTGGAAGTTGACGGGCCGGTCGACGAGGCCGCGCTCGCCCGCATCCGCGATCTTGCGGAATCCTTCCTCGCGAACACCGTGATCGAGGACTTCACCGTCCGGGTCGATGAAGTCGCGGAGGCGGCCAAGTGACCGCTCGTATTGGCGTCGTCACTTTCCCGGGAAGCCTGGACGACCAGGACACCCGGCGCGCGATCCGTATCGCCGGGGCGGAACCGGTCGCCCTCTGGCACAAGGACAAGGACCTCAAGCAGGTCGACGCCGTCGTGCTGTGCGGCGGTTTCTCCTACGGCGACTACCTGCGGGCCGGCGCCATCGCCCGTCTCTCGCCGGTGATGGAGCCGCTCGTCGAGCAGGCAAGGTCCGGACTGCCGGTCCTCGGCATCTGCAACGGCTTCCAGATCCTCACCGAGGCCCACCTCCTCCCGGGCGCGATGCTCGGCAACGACCACCTCCACTTCATCTGCCGCGACCAGAAGCTGCGGGTGGAGAACGCGGAGACCTCCTGGACCGCCGACTACCGCGCCGGCCAGGAGATCCACATCCCGCTGAAGAACATGGACGGCCGGTACGTCGCCGACGCGTACACGCTCGACAAGCTGGAGGCGGAGGGCCGCGTCGCCTTCCGCTACCTGGACTTCAACCCGAACGGCTCGCTCAACGACATCGCCGGCATCACCAACGAGGCCGGGAACGTCGTCGGCCTCATGCCGCACCCCGAGCACGCCGTCGAGCCGCTGATCGGTACCGGCCGTACCGACGGGCTCCCGTTCTTCACCTCGATCCTCAAGAAGCTGGTCAACGCATGAGCCGGACGCCTCTGGACACGGTCGAGCACGCGGCCGCGACCCCCGACGTCGAGCTGCCCTGGGCCGAACTGGGCCTGAAGAAGGACGAGTACGAGCGGGTGGTGGAGATCCTCGGCCGACGCCCCACCGGTGCCGAGCTCGCCATGTACTCGGTCATGTGGTCCGAGCACTGCTCGTACAAGTCCTCCAAGGTCCACCTGCGCCAGTTCGGCGAGAAGGCGCCGCAGAGCGACGCGCTGCTCGTCGGCATCGGCGAGAACGCCGGTGTGGTGGACGTCGGCCAGGGCTACGCCGTGACCTTCAAGGTCGAGTCGCACAACCACCCGTCGTACGTCGAGCCCTACCAGGGCGCGGCCACGGGTGTCGGCGGCATCGTCCGCGACATCATCGCGATGGGCGCCCGCCCGGTCGCGGTCGTCGACCCGCTCCGCTTCGGCGCGGCGGACCACCCCGACACCAAGCGCGTCCTGCCCGGCGTGGTCGCGGGCATCGGCGGCTACGGCAACTGCCTGGGCCTGCCCAACATCGGCGGCGAGGTCGTCTTCGACGCCTGCTACCAGGGCAACCCGCTGGTCAACGCCGGTGCCATCGGTGTGATGCGGCACGAGGACATCCACCTCGCGAAGGCCTCCGGCGCGGGCAACAAGGTCATCCTCTACGGCGCCCGGACCGGCGGCGACGGCATCGGCGGCGCGTCCATCCTGGCCTCCGAGACCTTCGACGACGCCAAGCCCTCGAAGCGGCCCGCCGTGCAGGTCGGCGACCCCTTCCAGGAGAAGCTGCTGATCGAGTGCACCCTGGAGGCGTTCCGGGAGAAGCTGGTCGTCGGCATCCAGGACCTCGGCGCGGCCGGCCTGTCCTGCGCCACCTCCGAGCTGGCCTCCAACGGCTCCGGCGGCATGCGCGTCACCCTGGACGACGTCCCGCTGCGCGACTCCACGCTCTCGCCCGAGGAGATCCTCATGAGCGAGTCCCAGGAGCGCATGTGCGCCGTCGTGGAGCCGGACAAGGTCGACCGCTTCCTGGAGATCTGCGAGAAGTGGGACGTCATCGCCACCGTCATCGGTGAGGTCACCGACGGCGACCGGCTGGAGATCTTCTGGCACGGCGAGAAGATCGTCGACGTCAACCCGCGCACGGTGGCGCACGAGGGCCCGGTCTACGAGCGCCCCTACGCGCGCCCCGAGTGGCAGGACGCCCTCCAGGCCGACGACGCGAACAAGCTGCCCCGCCCGGAGACGGGTGAGGAGCTGAAGGCGCAGGTCCTGAAGCTGGTCGGTTCGCCGAACCAGGCCTCCAAGAAGTGGATCACCTCCCAGTACGACCATTTCGTGCAGGGCAACACCGTCCTCGCCCAGCCGGAGGACTCCGGCATGATCCGCGTGGACGAGGAGACCGGTCTCGGCGTGGCCATCGCGACGGACGGAAACGGCCGCTACGCCAAGCTGGACCCGTACACGGGCGCCCAGCTGGCCCTGGCCGAGGCCTACCGCAACGTGGCCACCACCGGTGCCAAGCCGCTCGCGGTCTCGGACTGCCTGAACTTCGGCTCGCCCGAGGACCCGGCGGTCATGTGGCAGTTCGCGGAGGCCGTGCGCGGTCTCGCCGACGGCTGCCTGCAGCTCGGCACCCCGGTGACCGGCGGCAACGTCTCGCTGTACAACCAGACCGGCGAGGCCGCCATCCACCCGACCCCGGTGGTCGCCGTGCTCGGCGTGATCGACGACGTCGCCCGCCGCACCCCGGTCGCCTTCCAGGAGGAGGGCCAGCTGATCTACCTCCTCGGTGACACCCGGGAGGAGTTCGGCGGCTCGGCCTGGTCCCAGGTGGTCCACGACCATCTGGGCGGTCTGCCCCCGCAGGTGGACCTGGAGCGCGAGCGCCTGCTGGCCGAGATCCTGATCTCCGCGTCCCGCGACGGCATGATCGACTCCGCGCACGACCTGTCCGACGGCGGTCTGGTGCAGGCCGTGGTGGAGTCCGCGCTGCTCGGCGGCAAGGGCGCGCGTCTGGTCGTACCCGACGGCCTGGACGCGTTCACCTTCCTGTTCTCCGAGTCGGCCGGCCGCGCGATCGTCGCCGTGCCGCGCTCGGAGGAAGTCCGCTTCAACGACATGTGCGGTGCGCGCGGCCTGCCGGCCACCCGTATCGGTGTGGTCGACGGCGACGCGGTCGAGGTGCAGGGCGAGTTCACCCTTCCCCTCGCCGAACTGCGCGAGGCCCACGAGGGCACGATCCCGGCGCTGCTGGCATAGCGCGTCCAGGGGCCACGGCCCCCAGGGGCACGCCGAAGCCCCCGCCCGGAGACACGTCCCGGGCGGGGGCTTCCCGCTGCACCGGGCGCGGGTCCCGGCCCCCTGCCCGGCAAAGGCGCCGCCGGGGCCCGGCAGGCCGGCGGGTGAAGGGTTGGGGAAGCCTCGCCGGCCGCAGGCGTGACCGCGTGCGGCACGGGGAAGAAGTGGCTTGCCAACCCGCCTGTGCGCGTGGGGGAGTCGGGCAGTAGGCGGCCCCCGAAGATCTTCGCCACCGACGAACTGGTCGTCGACCTGGCCACCCGCCCCGCGGGTGGACGCGGCCAGGTCACCGCCCCGGCCTCGTCCGCCCGGTACCCGCTCCTCGACAACGTCGAGGGCATGGCCCTCGGCGCCCCCTGGACATCCGGCCACTACAAAGGCCGGCACCCGCTGTACCCGGTCTCCGACGACAACGACAGCGACGACCGGATCACCCGTCTCCACTCGCTCGCGGTGAGGCTGCGCCCGTGAATCGCGGTGGAGCCGCGTCCCTGACTAGGGTCACCGCCATGCCCACGGCCAAGAAACGCACCAGGACCTACGACCCCGCCAAGACCCGTACGGCGGTCCTCGCCCAGCTCACCCACGTGCGGGACGCCGTCCGCACCCTCGGCCCCGACCAGCTCGGCCTCCCCACCCGGCTCGACGCCTGGACCGTACGGGACCTGATCGCACACATCGGCATGGCCGGCACCGCCGTCCAGCGGGCCCTGGAGCGGCCCGCCCCGCCCCGGCAGACCGTGACCGTGGTCGAGTGGGCGTTCTCCACCGGGTCGCGCGCCGGTGCCATCGCCGACCACACCCGGGGTCTGACCGCCGCCCACCCCGACCCCGGCGCCCACCTCGCCGACGTCGACCGGAGCCTGCGCGCCCTGCTGGACGAGCATCCCGGCAGCCGGCTGCTGGACACCAGCGCGGGCGCCCTGCCGCTGGACGACTACCTCGTCACCCGCGCCGTCGAACTCGTCGTCCACACCGACGACCTGAACGATGCCGTCCCCGGACTTCAGGTGCCGTACGACCGGCAGGCCCTGGCCGCCGCCACCCGGCTGCTCGCCGACGCCCTCGCGCTGAAGGCCCCCGGCGGCTCCACCGAGGTGCGGGTGCCGCCGTTCGCGGTCGTGCAGTGCGTCGAGGGCCCCCGGCACACCCGGGGCACCCCGCCCAACGTCGTGGAGACCGACCCGCTGACCTGGATCCGGCTCGCCACCGGCCGTACGGCCTGGGCCGACGCGCTGGCCGCCGCCAAGGTGAGCGCGAGCGGGGAGCGGGCGGACATCGGGGGACTGCTGCCGGTCATGGCGTAACCGGAACCGGGGCCCGCCCGGGTACGTCGAACCAGCATGAACCGGTACAAGCAGCGCGTGACCCTGGCGGTGGCCGCCGTGCTTCTCCCGTTCACGGTGGCCTGTGGCGGCGAGAAGGCGGAGAGTGGAGCGGTGAGCGTCCAGCAGCCGGTGACCGGGATCGACTGGCGGGTCGACGGCATCACCGTCGGCGCCACCACCCGGCACGCGCCCGCCTCCGCCCGCCTGCGCATCGACGAGGACGGCAAGGCGGGCGGCAACCTGGGCTGCAACCACTTCAGCGCCCGCGCCACCGTACGCGGGGACCGCATCACCCTCGGCGACCTGCGCACGACCAGGATGGCCTGCGGCGAGGAGCGCATGGACTTCGAACGCGCCCTCGCGCGCATCCTCACCACCGGCACGCTCACCGCCAAGGCGGACGACGGCAAGGCGACGCTCACCGACGGCGACGGCGACCGCGTCCATCTCAGCCGGAGTGCCGCCGGATGATGTGCGACACCTCACTCAGGAAGACGGCGAAGACGCCCGTGACCGGCCCGTAGGGCCCGCCCGGAGCCCTCGGCCACCGGTGAAGAAGGGGTCTGACCAGGGAAAACTGGGAATCCCCCAAGGTGATCCCGACCGGCCGGACCGTTATGGGCGCGCATCCCCAATTCGGACCAGTGGTCGACCTCGCCTACACTCGGTTGCGTGCCACGTGGTGACGGTCGACTCAATCACGATCTGCTTCCCGGCGAGAAGGGCCCCCAGGACGCTTGCGGCGTCTTCGGCGTCTGGGCTCCGGGTGAAGAGGTCGCAAAGCTCACGTACTTCGGGCTCTACGCCCTCCAGCACCGGGGTCAGGAATCCGCGGGAATCGCGGTCAGCAACGGCTCCCAGATCCTCGTCTTCAAGGACATGGGCCTGGTCTCCCAGGTCTTCGACGAGACCTCGCTCGGTTCGCTCCAGGGTCACATCGCGGTCGGACACGCCCGCTACTCGACCACCGGCGCCTCCGTGTGGGAGAACGCCCAGCCGACGTTCCGTGCCACCGCGCACGGTTCGATCGCGCTCGGACACAACGGCAACCTGGTCAACACGGCGCAGCTCGCCGAGATGGTCGCCGACCTGCCCAACGACAACAACAGCCGCTCCACCCGGGTCGCGGCCACCAACGACACCGACCTGCTGACGGCCCTGCTGGCCGCCCAGGTCGACGAGGACGGCAAGCCGCTGACCATCGAGGAGGCCGCCCACGCGGTGCTCCCCAAGGTCAAGGGCGCCTTCTCGCTCGTCTTCATGGACGAGCACACCCTCTACGCCGCCCGTGACCCGCAGGGCGTCCGCCCGCTGGTCCTCGGCCGGCTGGAGCGCGGCTGGGTGGTCGCCTCCGAGACCGCCGCGCTGGACATCACCGGCGCCAGCTTCGTCCGCGAGATCGAGCCGGGCGAGTTCGTCGCCATCGACGAGAACGGCCTGCGCAGCTCCCGATTCGCGGAAGCGAAGCCCAAGGGCTGTGTCTTCGAGTACGTGTACCTGGCCCGCCCGGACACCGACATCGCCGGCCGGAACGTCTACCTCTCCCGCGTGGAGATGGGCCGCCGGCTGGCCAAGGAAGCCCCTGTAGAGGCCGACCTGGTCATAGCGACCCCGGAGTCCGGCACTCCGGCCGCCATCGGCTACGCGGAGGCCTCCGGCATCCCCTTCGGCGCGGGTCTCGTGAAGAACGCCTACGTCGGGCGCACGTTCATCCAGCCCTCGCAGACCATCCGCCAGCTGGGCATCCGGCTGAAGCTGAACCCGCTGAAGGAAGTCATCAAGGGCAAGCGCCTGGTCGTCGTCGACGACTCGATCGTGCGCGGCAACACCCAGCGGGCCCTGGTCCGCATGCTCCGCGAGGCCGGCGCCGCCGAGGTCCACATCCGGATCTCCTCCCCGCCCGTGAAGTGGCCCTGCTTCTTCGGCATCGACTTCGCCACCCGCGCGGAACTGATCGCCAACGGCATGACCATCGAGGAGATCGGCACCAGCCTCGGCGCCGACTCCCTGGCCTACATCTCCATCGACGGCATGATCGAGGCGACCACGATCGCCAAGCCGAACCTGTGCCGCGCCTGCTTCGACGGCGAGTACCCGATGGAGCTGCCGGACCCGGAGCTGCTCGGCAAGCAGCTGCTGGAGACCGAGCTGGCTGCCGGTCCGGCCGCCACCGCGGCGACCGACGCGATCCGCCGCCCGTAAGTTCTGCCGTACGACACGAAGGTTCTCACCCCATGTCTGAGACGACTGGTGCCAGCTACGCAGCCGCGGGCGTCGACATCGAAGCGGGAGACCGCGCCGTAGAGCTCATGAAGGAGTGGGTGAAGAAGACCCAGCGCCCCGAGGTGCTGGGCGGCCTCGGCGGCTTCGCCGGGCTCTTCGACGCCTCCGCCCTCAAGCGCTACGAGCGCCCGCTCCTCGCCTCCGCCACGGACGGCGTCGGCACGAAGGTCGACATCGCGCGCCGGATGGGCGTCTACGACACCATCGGCCACGACCTGGTCGCCATGGTCATGGACGACATCGTGGTGTGCGGCGCCGAGCCGCTGTTCATGACCGACTACATCTGCGTCGGCAAGGTGCACCCCGAGCGTGTCGCGGCCATCGTCAAGGGCATCGCGGAGGGCTGTGTGCTGGCCGGGTGCGCCCTGGTGGGCGGTGAGACGGCCGAACACCCGGGCCTGCTGGGCGAGGACGACTTCGACGTCGCCGGCGCCGGTACGGGCGTCGTGGAGGCCGACCGGCTGCTCGGCGCGGATCGCATCCGCACGGGTGACGCCGTGATCGCCATGGCGTCCTCCGGGCTCCACTCGAACGGGTACTCCCTGGTCCGCCACGTGCTGCTGAACACGGCGGGGCTGGCCCTGGAGTCGGAGGTGGCCGAGCTGGGCCGCACCCTCGGCGAGGAGCTGCTGGAGCCCACGAAGATCTACTCGCTGGACTGCCTGGCACTGACCCGCACGGCCGAGGTGCACGCCTTCAGCCACATCACCGGTGGCGGGCTCGCCGCGAACCTGGCCCGCGTCATCCCGGACGGGCTGCACGCCGTCGTCGACCGCTCCACCTGGGCCCCGGGCGCGATCTTCGACCTGGTCGGGACGACCGGGAACGTGGAACGCCTGGAGCTGGAGAAGACCCTCAACATGGGCGTCGGCATGATCGCGATCGTCCCGGAGGAGTCCGCGGAGGTCGCCCTCGCGACGCTGGCCGACCGGGGCGTCGACGCCTGGGTCGCCGGTGAGATCACCGAGCGGGGCGAGAAGACGACCGGCGCGGAGCTGGTGGGGGACTACGCCGTCTGACCCGGCGGACAGCACAAGAGCCGGTCGGTGGCTGTGCCACCGACCGGACTGGTGCTCAGTGCAAGGTCAAGCGCCTCGACGGTGCTGTGCGGGACCTTCGTCCTCGTCCTCGTCGTCCTCATAGAGGTCGGCGTAGCGAGAGTACAGGTCGTCGTCGTCTTGCTCATCGTCCGTGAAACGGTCGCCGTTCGGCGACTGGTTCGACGTCGATGCGCCCAGCTCCTCGGCCAGGCGTGACAGGTCCGTCCCGCCGCTGTTGTACTTCAGCTGGCGGGCGACCTTCGTCTGCTTGGCCTTGGCCCGGCCGCGCCCCATGGCTCGACCCCCTCAACGACGGGGCTCGACGGCCCCAGAGTCTGACACGCGTTCATGATCTGGAACGGACTCTCAGGGAGAGGCCGGTCCGTAGGGCTTCCACGGTACCTGAGCCCGCGCCCATACGGTACGTCGCCCGCAGCACGCGCGTCTGCCCAGGACCTTCGAGGCGCCCTGTCCTCGCTGGTCAGTGGCGATTTTAACCACTTATCGGGGAACGACCCGCCGGTGGGAGTGAGAGTTCTCTCGAAGTTCCTGCCGACGGGTACCGCTCATGTGTGCGATCGGCTCAGTGCGCGGCGCGGACCGCGCGGGCGTCGGCCATCCGCTGCTCGGCGATCCGGTCGGCCGCGGCGGCCGGCGGAATGCCGTCTTCCTTCGCACGTGCGAATATGGCCAGCGTGGTGTCGAAGATCTTCGCCGCCTTCGCCCTGCACCGGTCGAAGTCGAACCCGTGCAGCTCGTCGGCCACCTGGATCACCCCGCCGGCGTTCACCACGTAGTCCGGCGCGTAGAGGATCCCGCGGTCGGCGAGGTCCTTCTCCACGCCCGGGTGGGCCAGCTGGTTGTTGGCCGCACCGCAGACCACCCTGGCCGTGAGCACCGGGACGCTGTCGTCGTTCAGGGCGCCGCCGAGGGCGCAGGGGGCGTAGATGTCGAGCCCCTCGACCCGGATCAGGTCCTCGGTGGTGGCGACGGCCGTCACCCCGGCGGGGTACTGCTCCAGGAGACGCTGGACGGCGTCCACGCGCACGTCCGTGATCACGACCTCGGCGCCCTCGTCCCGCAGGTGCTTCACCAGGTGGTGGCCGACCTTGCCGACGCCGGCGATGCCGACCTTGCGGCCGCGCAGGGAGGGGTCCCCCCACAGGTGCTGGGCGGAGGCGCGCATGCCCTGGTAGACCCCGAAGGCGGTGAGCACCGAGGAGTCGCCGGCGCCGCCGTTCTCGGGGGAGCGGCCGGTGGTCCAGCGGCACTCGCGGGCCACCACGTCCATGTCGGCGACGTACGTGCCGACGTCGCACGCGGTGACGTAGCGGCCGCCGAGCGAGGCGACCATGCGGCCGTAGGCGAGGAGCAGCTCCTCGGTCTTGTCGCGCTCCGGATGGCCGATGATCACGGCCTTGCCGCCGCCGTGGCCGAGCCCGGCCATGGCGTTCTTGTACGACATGCCGCGCGCGAGGTTGAGGGCGTCCGCGACGGCCTCGGCCTCGGTCGCGTACGGGTAGAAGCGCGTGCCGCCGAGGGCGGGGCCCAGGGCGGTGGAGTGGATGGCGATCACGGCCTTGAGGCCGCTGGCGCGGTCCTGGCAGAGCACGACCTGCTCATGGCCGCCCTGGTCCGAGTGGAACAGGGTGTGCAGGACATCAGCAGGCGCGCCGGTTACGTCGGTCACTGTGGTGACTCCTGTGTACTAGCGGCGAGTGGGGTTCGGTCCCCGTACGGGTGGCGGGAAACCGTGGCATGAGCGTAGAGCCTCGGTTCCCTCACCGTCCGCGCAGTGTTCAGGATCACTCTCCGGGGCCCGCTGTGCACGTATGGGCGTGGCACGATTTGCAGTGGTTTCGAGCCGGGTCCGCTGGGGAGGGAGCAGGCGTGCCGAAGGTGTCCTCCGTGGTCGTCCCCTATGCCGCGTACCTGCGCGTGTACGAGCCGCTCGGCGCCTTCCCGGAGCCGGAGCGCGCTCACTGGGCGCGCTACGCCCGCCGCTCCGACCGCCCCTCCTACCAGGACGAGCTGCGCCGCTCCCTGGCCGGCCTGCTGCCGGTCCCGCCGATCGCGGTGCCGGTGCACGAGAGCGGCGACGCCTTCGTGCTGGAGGTCGACGGGGTGGTCTGCGTGTGCCCCTGGCGGACCCGGCTGCGGGGCTGGCAGGCCCTGGAGGAGCTGGCCGGGGAGCTGCCCCCGCCGGTGCTGGACGCGGTGCTGCCGCCGGTGGTGCGCCGGCAGGCCGCCCAGGACTACGAGCGCTGGCTCGCCCGCAACCCGGACGCCCGCCCGTGGATCCGCACGGCGACCTGGCAGGTGCCGCTGAACTGGTTCGTGCTGGTCTCGGACGAGGAGCGGCGGTACGACAAGGGGACCGCCGACGTGCCCCCGGTGCTGCGCTACCGCACGCCGATGGTGCAGGCCCGGCGCCGGGTGGCGCGGGCGCTGCGCACGCTGAAGGACGCCGTCGAGGAGGGCCCGCTGATCGACGGCCTGGTGGACGTCGGCCGCTGGCTGGAGGAGTTCCACCCGCGCTCGCTGGTGGAGCTGGACTACGGCGGCCTGGTGCACGTGCTGCCGGCCGGCGAGCTGGAGGGCGACCACTCGGCGGCGGACGTGGCGGCCGGGATCGAGGCGCTGCGCCGGGGTGACGGGGCGGCGGCCGGCGAGGCGTACGGGCGCCTCGTGGAGCGGTGGCGGGCGGTACGGGACCGGCGCTCCGCGAACTGAGTGACGTACGTCACGGTCAAATGGGTGACCGAGGACGTACGTTCTACTCTCCTGGACATCTGACGGGGCGTCGGCCCCGATCTGGACGTATGTCTCAAGGGTGATGGACGGCACTTAACCGGCCCTTGCGCCTCTTGGCACCCCTCGTGCCAAAATAGGACAAGGGGTCCGGGGAGGACTCCTTCCGCCCAACTGTGCTCCATGATGGGCGGATTCTCAGCATTGCACGCTTTGGGGGGTCTGGTGACCTCTGATCGTCCTGTGACTGATCGTCACAGTGGCGTGACTGTCCGCTATGGCATGGTCCATCGGCTTCCGTCGCTGATGAACACCTGGGAGGGCAATTCCATCGGTTTGGCCGACGCGGCTGGACAGATGGTGTAGTTGTAGTGCCGAGGACAAGCCGTTCGTCCTATAACCGACTCGACTCGCGTCCGCCATTTCGGGCAACGCGGGTCAAGGTGCAGAATTTAGAGGAAAGAACCGAGAAGGTTCGGTTCTCCCGAGGAGGCCGCTCATGACCGCTCGCACCCCTGATGCCGAGCCGCTGCTGACCCCGGCTGAGGTCGCCACCATGTTCCGCGTCGACCCCAAGACGGTCACGCGGTGGGCGAAGGC
This sequence comes from Streptomyces sp. NPDC047841, assembly GCF_040704085.1. Lineage (NCBI taxonomy): Bacteria > Bacillati > Actinomycetota > Actinomycetes > Kitasatosporales > Streptomycetaceae > Streptomyces > Streptomyces sp. NPDC047841. The sequence continues at coordinate 45,127 of NZ_JBEYRP010000015.1, read as the reverse complement.
CGGCAAGCTCACGTCCATCCGTACGCTCGGCGGGCACCGCCGTTACCGCGAGGCCGAGGTCCGCGCGCTGCTCGCGGGCATCCCGCAGCAGCGCAGCGAGGCCTGAACAACTCCATAACCGGGCAAGACGGTCGGTTCCCCCAACTGGCCGAGGCGCCCGAACCCTGGCTCCAAGCGACGCGGGACCTGCCCCAACAGGTCCCTCGCCCAGGCCGAAGAGAACGTCATAGGCAAGCGACACAGGGTGCGTCGTCGATCGCGCTGGACTCCGCCGAGTCCAGCGCGATCTTTTTTGTGCGCAGGTCGGGGGTATGGGCGGCGCTTGTGAGCGTCCTTGTCGGAGTCTGGGGAGGGGTGTCGGAACGACTGTGTGCGACCTCTGAGGGTGGTGCAATTGCACATATTAAATTGACCCGTTGTATGACAGGGGTAAGTACCGCTGTTTCAAAAACTCATGCGGTGACTCCCGTCACACGCCCGGACGCTTGTTGCCCGCGGCCCGCATGCGTTAGAGGAGCGTCCGTGCGGGGTGCGCGCCCCAGACTCCCACGCCCGTAAGGAGGTTGGGGCCGGCGGGGGTCAGACGCGAGGGGTGGCCTCGCCGTCCTCGGTGGCCTCCTGCCCGGCCTCCCGGGCCTGCGGGGCGGCGTCCATCGCCAGCCGCAGCAGGCGGTGGCAGATCGGACAGTGGCGGGTGAGGTGCCCGTAGGACGAGGCGGCCGACAGATGCGCCCTCAGGAGCGCCCGCGTCTCGTGCCTGACCGACGCCGCCATACGCCACCTCCGGGGCCGTGCAGAGGGAACGAGCCCTGCTCCCTGAGTACCGGCGGAATGTGACGCCGTCAAGACGACGGGGGCTCCCCCGGTTCGGTTGGGTTGTGGAGCGTTGGTGCGGGGGAGGCGCCCCTGGGGGCCGCCTCAGCCCCCCAACGGCCCTGCCGGGCCTTGTCCTCGGACGCCGGACGGACTGGTTCCCCCGGCCGGCGACACGACCGAGGCCCGCTCTCCCTCGCGGGATGCGGGCCTCTGGCTCGGGTACGACCGAGGCCCGCTCTCCCTTGCGGGATGCGGGCCTCAGAGGTTGTGCGGTCCTGACGGGATTTGAACCCGCGGCCTCCACCTTGACAGGGTGGCGAGCACTCCAAACTGCTCCACAGGACCTTGCTCGCGGCGCTTTTTCCTGCGTTGCGCTGCGAGAAGAGACTGTACAGGAGGGTGAGCCCCCTGGTCGAACTCACCCTCCGTGCGGCAGCGGTTACGGGACGACGGCGTCGATCGCCTTGACGATCCGCTTGTCGGAGACGGGGTACGCCGTGCCCAGCGCGTGGGCGAAGTAACTGACCCGCAGCTCCTCCAGCATCCAGCGGATGTCCAGGACGTCGGCCGGCACCGGACGGCCCTTCGGGAGCTGCTCCAGGAGCCAGGCGTACTCGTCCTGCATCTCGTGGACCTTCTCCATGCGCGAGGTGTCCCGTTGGGCGTTCGTCGGCATCTGCTGCAGGCGCCGGTCCGCGGCCACCAGGTAGCGCATCAGGTCCGGCAGGCGCCGTATGCCCGCCCAGGTGACGAAGCCGGGCTTCACGAGGGCGTCCAGCTGCTTGCGGACGTCCGTCAGGTTCGCGAGCAGCGACGGGCTCCGCACGGCCTTCAGACGGCGCTCACACGCCTGCCAGGCGGCGAGGACCTGCTGCACCTGGGTGACCGTACGGACGGTGGTGTCCACGATCTCCGCGCGCACCTTGTCGTACAGCTTCCGGTACGACTCCTCGTCCCACGCCGGCCCCCCGAAGTCCGCGATCAGCTTGTCCGCGGCGGCCATCGCGCAGTCGTCGAACAGGGCCTGGATCGAGCCGTGGGGGTTGGCCGAGAGGGCGAGCTTCTGGGCGTTCGTCAGCTTCTCGGACGCGAACTTCGCGGGATTCACCGGGATGTTGCGCAGGATGAGCCGGCGGGTGCCCTTCCACATGGCCTCCGCCTGCTCCGCCTCCGTGTCGAAGAGGCGGACGGAGACCGTGTCGCCGTCGTCCACCAGCGCCGGGTACGCCTTGACCGGCTGGCCGGCCCGGCGTGTCTCGAAGACGCGGGTGAGGGTGCCGATGGTCCAGTCCGTCAGGCCCTTGCGCTCCAGGGACTCCCCGCCCTCGCGGGACGCGGTCGCCGCCGCGGCCTGCGACAGGGCCTGACGGGCCTTCGGCTTCAGCCGGAGCTTCAGCGCCTCCAGGTCCTTGTCCTCGGCCAGCTTCCGGCGCCGCTCGTCAACGATCCGGAACGTGATCTTCAAGTGGTCGGGGACCTTGGCCCAGTCGAAGTCCTCCGCCTCGAACGGAACGCCGACCATCCGCTTCAGCTCGCGCGCCATCGTGACGGTCAGCGGCTCCTGGAGGGGCACCGCCTTCTCCAGGAACGCCCTCGCGTAGTTCGGCGCCGGCACGTAGTTGCGGCGGATCGGCTTCGGCAGGGAGCGGATCAGCTCCGTCACCACCTCCTCGCGCAGGCCCGGGATCTGCCAGTCGAAGCCCTCGTCCGTGACCTGGTTGAGGACCTGGAGCGGGATGTGGACCGTCACACCGTCGGCGTCCGCACCCGGCTCGAACTGGTAGGTCACCCGGAACTTGAGCTGCCCCTGCCGCCAGGTGTCGGGATAGTCGGCCTTGGTGACCGCCTCCGCCGACTCCCGGATGAGCATCTCCCGCTCGAAGTCCAGGAAGTCCGGCTGCTCGTGCCGCTTCCGCTTCCACCAGGAGTCGAAGTGGGCGCCCGAGACGACGTGTTCGGGCACCCGCTGGTCGTAGAAGTCGAAGAGCGTGTCGTCGTCGACCACGATGTCGCGGCGCCGGGCGCGGTGCTCCAGCTCCTCGACCTCGCTGAGCAGCTTGCGGTTGTCGGCGAAGAACTTGTGGTGCGTGCGCCAGTCGCCCTCCACGAGCGCGTTGCGGATGAACAGCTCGCGGGAGACCTCGGGGTCGATCCGGCCGTAGTTCACCTTGCGCTGGGCGACGATCGGCACGCCGTACAGCGTGACCTTCTCGTACGCCATCACGGCCGCCTGGTCCTTCTCCCAGTGCGGTTCGCTGTACGTCCGCTTGAGCAGGTGCCCGGCCAGCGGCTCGACCCACTCCGGTTCGATCCTGGCGTTGACCCGCGCCCACAGGCGGCTCGTCTCCACCAGCTCGGCCGACATCACGAACTTCGGCTGCTTCTTGAACAGCGCCGAGCCCGGGAAGATGGCGAACTTGGCGTTGCGGGCGCCCAGGTACTCGTTCTTGTTGCCGTCCTTCACGTCCTTCATCCCGACGTGGGAGAGGAGGCCGGCGAGGAGGGAGACGTGGACGCGGTCGGCGGGGGCCTCGTCGTCGTTGAGGTGGATGCCCATCTGCTTGGCGACCGTGCGCAGCTGGGTGTAGATGTCCTGCCATTCGCGAATGCGCAGGAAGTTCAGGTACTCCTGCTTGCACATCCGGCGGAAGGACGACGAGCCGCGCTCGCGCTGCTGCTCGCGGACGTACCGCCACAGGTTGAGGTAGGCGAGGAAGTCGCTGGTCTCGTCCTTGAAGCGGGCGTGCTGCTGGTCGGCCTGGGTCTGCTTCTCGGCCGGGCGTTCGCGCGGGTCCTGGATGGACAGCGCGGCGGCGATGACCATGACCTCGCGGACGCAGCCGTTCTTGTCGGCCTCCAGGACCATCCGGGCCAGACGGGGGTCGACGGGCAGCTGGGCCAGCTTGCGGCCGGTCTCGGTGAGCCGCCTGCGGGGGTCCTTCTGCGCCGGGTCCAGCGCGCCCAGCTCCTGGAGGAGCTGCACGCCGTCGCGGATGTTGCGGTGGTCCGGCGGGTCGATGAAGGGGAACTTCTCGATGTCGCCGAGGCCGGCCGCGGTCATCTGGAGGATGACGGAGGCCAGGTTCGTCCGCAGGATCTCCGCGTCCGTGAACTCCGGGCGTCCGAGGAAGTCGTCCTCGGAGTACAGGCGGATGCAGATGCCGTCGGACGTACGGCCGCAGCGGCCCTTGCGCTGGTTGGCGCTGGCCTGGCTGACCGGTTCGATGGGCAGCCGCTGGACCTTGGTGCGGTGGCTGTAGCGGCTGATCCGGGCGAAGCCGGGGTCGATGACGTACTTGATGCCCGGCACGGTCAGGGAGGTCTCGGCGACGTTGGTCGCCAGAACGATCCTGCGTCCGGTGTGCGGCTGGAAGACCCGGTGCTGCTCGGCGTGCGAGAGCCGGGCGTACAGGGGCAGCACCTCGGTGAAGCGGTACTTCCTCTTCTCCAGCGCGTCCGCGGTGTCCCGGATCTCCCGCTCGCCGGAGAGGAAGACGAGGATGTCGCCCGGGCCTTCGGCCTGGAGTTCCTCGACGGCGTCGCAGATGGCGGTGATCTGGTCCCGGTCGGCGTCGTCCGAGTCCTCTTCCAGGAGCGGCCGGTAGCGCACCTCCACGGGATACGTCCGCCCGCTGACCTCGACGATCGGGGCGTCGCCGAAGTGCCGGGAGAAGCGCTCCGGGTCGATGGTCGCCGAGGTGATGACGACCTTCAGGTCGGGCCGCTTCGGCAGCAGCTGGGCCAGGTAGCCCAGCAGGAAGTCGATGTTGAGGGACCGCTCGTGGGCCTCGTCGATGATGATCGTGTCGTAGGCGCGCAGCTCGCGGTCGGTCTGGATCTCGGCGAGCAGGATGCCGTCCGTCATCAGCTTGATGAAGGTGGCGTCCGGGCTCACCTGGTCGGTGAACCGCACCTTCCAGCCGACGGACTCGCCGAGGGGCGTCCTCAGCTCCTCCGCGACCCGCTCGGCGACGGTCCGGGCGGCGATCCGGCGGGGCTGGGTGTGCCCGATCATGCCGCGCACGCCCCGGCCCAGCTCCAGGCAGATCTTCGGGATCTGGGTGGTCTTCCCGGAACCGGTCTCACCGGCCACGATGACGACCTGGTGATCACGGATGGCGGCCGCGATCTCGTCCTTCTTCTGGCTGACCGGCAGCTGCTCGGGGTAGGTGACGGCCGGCACGCGTGAGCGCCGCTCGGCCATCCGGGCCTCGGCCTTGCCGATCTCGCCGTCGATCTCGGCGAGGACGGCGGCCTGGGCCTCCGGCTTACGGATCTTGCGTGCGCCCTCCAGCCGCCGCCCGAGCCGGTGCGCGTCGCGCAGCGACAGCTCGGTCAGACGGGGTGCGAGGGTGCCGAGGGCGGGGGCGGGATGCGTAGACATACGCGATCCAGGATCTCACCTGGGGCGAAAAACAAGCGAACGATTTGACCGGGGCGGGATGTCGCGGCATGACCTAGCGTGGTCGATATGCCTGATTCCCCTCACGGAGACCACGGCCGTCCCCCGACCCGCGCGGAGCGCTGGGCGGCGTTCAAGGCATCCCCCTTCCTCCCCGCCACCGTCCTGCTCCTGATCATCTCCGCCGCGGCCGGCTTCTTCGCCGGGTCCTACACGTACGCCATGGCGAACCCGACCCCGCACAGCATCCCCACGGCGGTGACGGGCGCCTACGACCGGCCCGCGGCCCGCCGGTTCGTCGACGGCATGGAGAAGGCGCTCGGCGCCTCCCTGAAGCTGCGGCCGTACGGCAGCCGGGAGGACGCGGTACGGGCGGTGGACCAGCAGGAGGTCTTCGCGGTGGTCGACGCGCCCGCCGACGGCCGGACGATCACCCTCGACGTGTCGGGGGCCTCCGGCGCGACGGTGGCGCAGGTGCTGGGGGAGACGGCGTTGAAGGTCGGCAAGGCCACCGGCATCACCGTGGTGCTCCACGACCTGAAACCGTTGCAGAGGGGCGACCCGAGAGGACTGGCCATCTTCTACATCTCCCTGGCCGCCGTGATCATCGGATTCGTCGGCGCCATCCAGCTCAGCGTGCACGCGTCGGCGCTGAACCCGCTGGAGCGGATCTGCTTCACCGTCGCCTACGCCCTGCTCGGCGGGTTCACGATCGCCGCGGTGGTGGACTGGCTGCTGGAGGCGGTGCGGCTGCCGTTCGTGGAGTCCTGGGCGATCCTCACCTTCACGATGTTCACCTCGGGCATGGTCTTCACGATGTTCAACACCCTGTTCGGGCGCTGGGCCATGCTGCCGACGTGGGGGCTGATGGTGCTGCTGGGCAACCCCTCGTCCGGCGGTGCCGTCTCCTGGCCCCTGCTGCCGTCGGTGCTGGGGACCATCGGCCGCTGGCTGCCGCCCGGTGCCTCGGTGAACGCCCAGCACACGGCGGTGTACTTCCGCGGGCACCAGCACGCGTTCCCGTTCCTGGTGCTGGCGGGCTGGGCGGTCGTCTCCTGCACGGTCTTCGTGATCTGGCGGCACCGCCACCCGGGCGGCAGACCGAGACAGCCCGCGCACGCGGCCTAGGGGGTGCGCTGGGCGGGCGGGGCCGGCGGGGTGGCCTCGGTGTGCCGGCGGGCCGGGCCGTTCCCGAGGGCGATCGACCTCGCGGTGTTGGAGACGGCCTTGATGCCCAGGTAGGCGGTGGTCGTGCTGCTGACGGCGGTGAACGCGGCGGTGAGGATGCCGACGATCACCGCCTTGTCCCCGTCGAGCTGCCACACACCGAACACGGCGACCGCGGCGATCGCCAGATTGCTGACGACGACCGCGAGCAGCCCGTACCGGGCCCGGTCCTTCTCCAGCTCGGTGTCCTGCGTCGCTCTGTCCTGGTCCCGGCCCATGTCTCCCCCGCTGAACTTGGTCCCCGACTGAACTTGGCCCCGATACAGAGAGCCCCTCTCCGGTGATCCTGGAGAGGGGCTCATGCCCTGGTAAGGGCGGCTGTGGCTGGGGCCGGGGTCGAACCGGCGACCTTCCGCTTTTCAGGCGGACGCTCGTACCAACTGAGCTACCCAGCCACGGTGTTTCACGTGAAACACCAGCGGTCCTGACGGGATTTGAACCCGCGGCCTCCACCTTGACAGGGTGGCGAGCACTCCAAACTGCTCCACAGGACCAAGCTTGCGTGCAACAGTGTCGCACACGGTATTGCGTGCCCCCAACGGGATTCGAACCCGTGCTACCGCCTTGAAAGGGCGGCGTCCTAGGCCGCTAGACGATGAGGGCTATCGGCCCGCCTGGGCGCTTCTCAGCGCGTCGGGGACGTGAGAAGCATATGGGATGGCGAGGGGTATCGCCAAAACGGTTCACGGCGAGGTGCTGGGAGGGGTCGGGGAAGGGGACCGTGAGCTGCCGGTGGCGCCCGGCTGGTTGTCGTCCGCCAGATGGCGGCTGACCTCGGCCGTCGTGAGCCCCAGGCCGCCCAGCTTGATCGCGTCCCACGCCTGCAGCCTGCGGCTGTCCCGGTCGAAGTAGAGGATCGAGGCCTCGATCGGGGCCGGGTACTGCCGCTCCACCGCCCGCAGCCCGCTGCCGCCGGTCGAGCCCTCCATGCGCAGCCGGGTGCCGTACCGCAGCAGCTCCGTCCCCTCGTGGTGCAGATGCCCGCACAGCACCAGCGGCACCGTGCCGTCCGTCTCCCGGGCGGCGGACGGCTCGTGCGCGATCGCCACGTCCACGGGCGTGCCGGCCGTCCGCTGATCGCGCAGGGCGCTGGCCAGCCGGTCGCCCGCCAGCTGCTCGGACGCGGCACTGCCGGGCGCGGTCGAGCGGTCGGGGGTGAACTGCGGATCACCGATGCCCGCGAAGCGCAGGCCCGCCACCGTCTCCGCCCGCCCGTCGTCCAGGACGCGCACGTTCTTCATGCGCTCCAGGTAGCGCTGGGTCGTCCGCGAGTCATGGTTGCCGCGCACCCAGACGTACGGCACGCCCAGGTCCCGGATCGGGTCGAGGAAGCCGTTCTCCGCCGCCGTACCGTGATCCATCGTGTCGCCGGAGTCGACGATGACGTCCACCTTGTACTGCTCCACCAGCGAGCCGATGATCTTCCAGCTCGCCGGGTTCAGGTGGATGTCCGACACGTGCAGGACGCGGATCGTGGAGGGGTCCGGCCGGTAGGCGGGGAGGGTGGAGGTGACGTCGTAGAGCTTCGTCACGTTCGTCACCAGGCGTGCCAGTTCCTTCTGGTAGACGTCGAACTCCGTGACGATGCTGCGGGCGTTGCCGACCACCGACGGCGCCGAGCTGAGCAGCCCGGAGAAGCGCGGCTCCAGGACCGACTTCGGATTCCAGGTGGCGTACGCCGACGCGGCGGACGCGGCCAGCAGGGCCAGGGCCAGCCCGCCGGCGGCCACGGCCCGGCGCGGGCGGCGGTACACGGCGAGGCCGAGGGCCGTGGCCCCGGAGACCACGGCGACGCAGGAGCGCACGGCCAGGTCCAGCGTGCCGTGCTCGACGTCCCGGGTGACCTCGTCCTGGAGACCGGAGAGCCGCTCGGGGTGGTCGACCAGCGCCTGCGAGCGGAGCGGGTCCAACTGGTCGACGTTCACGTCCAGGCGGACCGGCGCCACGTGGCTGTCCAGGCTGAGCGAGCCCAGCGGGGACACGTTGATCTTCGTGCCGCCGCTGAGGGAGGGGCGCAGCGCCATCGTCGTGTCCATCGGGCCGACCGGGGCCCGGACGTTGCCGACGATCAGCAGGCCCAGCCAGGCGCCGACGAGGACGACCGTGGTGAGACCCAGGGCCCGCAGCCAGGGGCTGGGGCGGGCGGCGAGTTCCAGGACGGGCAGGGGGCGGCGGGCGGGGCGCGGGCGGTTCGGGGTCCGGTTCAGCATGGTGCTCAGGGCTGCGACGGGGACGCGGGACGTGCCATTGGTGCCGTATGCCCAGGTCTCCTGGTGGATATGCGGCGGTGTTACCGGACAATGACCCTGTGCTGGAGATGACGCGCGAGGAGTTCGAGGAACTGGTCGCCGAGGCGCTCGACCGGATTCCGCCGGAGCTGACGCGGCTCATGGACAACGTGGCCGTGTTCGTGGAGGACGAGCCGCCCGCCGACGACCCCGAGCTGCTCGGGCTCTACGAGGGCACCCCGCTCACCGAGCGGGGCGAGTGGTACGCCGGTGTCCTGCCGGACCGGATCACCGTCTACCGCGGTCCCACGCTGAGGATGTGCGACAGCCGCGAGGACGTCGTCGCGGAGACCGAGGTGACCGTGGTGCACGAGATCGCCCACCACTTCGGAATCGACGACGCCCGCCTCCACGCCCTCGGCTACGGCTGAGCACGCCGTCGCGGGCGGGTGATGAAGCACGCGTGATGCCCTGGCCGCGGGGCCAGGCGCCCGGTTCCTGTGGGCGGATGGGTGACCGCAGGGGCGGGCGGGGTCATGTGTGCCCGGTGGGGCGGGACGCGTGTCCTCCTGTGGGTGGCTGGAGTTGGGGAGGTTGACTCCTTTCCTTGCCCCCGGAGGTGGCCACCGTGCGCCCCTTGTACGTACCCGTCCGTCTCGCCGCCGCGGCACTGGCCGTCACCGCCGCCGCCGGCTGTGTGAGCGTGGGCGACGACGCGGGCCGGGCCCGGCCCTCCCACTCGGCGGGGCAGCGCGGCGGCGAGGTGCCCGACGGCGGCCCGGTGGCCGGCGCGGGCGGCTTCGCCGGGGAAGGCGGCGGGGCCGGTGACGGCAAGCACGGGCACGGCGGCAGGGCGAAGCGGGGGAAGAAGGGCGCGGCGTCGGCCACCCCGTCCGCCGCGCGCAGCGCCTCCCGGGCACCGGCCGAGCCGGGCGAGACCGTCGAGCCCGGCGAGCCGGTGCCGACGAACGCGCCGCCGACGCCCCCGGTGACCTCCGCCCCGCCCGAGCCGCCGGCCTCCACCCCGCCGCCGCCCGTCTCCGAGCCTCCGTCGGCCGAGCCCTCCTCGTCGGCGCACGAGGAGACGGGCCCCCAGCTGGTCCAGCGGGAGCCGGCGCCGGCGGCGGGCGTACCGGCGTAGACGCGTGCGTGCGGCCGGACGGCGAGTGTGAGCTGTGCCTCTGCGGCTCCATTTGCCTTCGGGGGTGGTAGGTGCGTATGGTGGTAGATCGTTTGATCCCATTTGCCCGGCGCCACCACAGAGCGCGCCGTGTGGCGCGTACTCTCCTTTGCCGTGGCGGACCGCATCGAGGCGGTCGTGAGCGATTCACGGAGTTGACGGGCGCGTGCCGAAGAGACTCCGGAAGGTTTCGCATTCGCATGTCCGTGTCCAGCACTGACCAGTTCGTCGTGTCCGAGAACGAGATCGAGATCGAGAACACCATCGAGATCGAGAACGCACTCGTCGACGAGACGACCGAGGTCACCGAGGCCCCCGAGGCCGCTGACACCCCCCAGACCACCTTCGCCGACCTCGGCCTCCCCGAGGGCATCGTGCGCAAGCTCGCACAGAACGGCGTGACGACCCCCTTCCCGATCCAGGCCGCGACCATCCCGGACGCCCTGGACGGCAAGGACATCCTCGGCCGTGGCCGCACCGGCTCCGGCAAGACCCTCTCCTTCGGCCTGCCGACCCTGGCCCGGCTGGCCGGCGGCCGTACCCAGAAGCACAAGCCGCGCGCGGTCATCCTCACCCCGACCCGTGAGCTGGCCATGCAGGTCGCCGACGCCCTCCAGCCGTACGGCGACGTCCTCGGCCTGAAGATGAAGGTCGTCTGCGGCGGCACCTCCATGGGCAACCAGATCTACGCCCTGGAGCGCGGTGTCGACGTCCTCGTCGCCACCCCGGGCCGGCTGCGCGACATCATCAACCGCGGCGCCTGCTCCCTGGAGGACGTGCGGATCGCCGTCCTGGACGAGGCCGACCAGATGTCCGACCTGGGCTTCCTGCCCGAGGTCACCGAGCTGCTCGACCAGGTCCCGGCCGACGGCCAGCGGATGCTCTTCTCCGCCACGATGGAGAACGAGATCCAGACCCTGGTCGACCGCTACCTGAACAACCCCGTCTCCCACGAGGTGGACGCGGCCCAGGGCGCGGTGACGACCATGTCGCACCACATCCTCATCGTGAAGCCCAAGGACAAGGCGCCGGTCACCGCCGCGATCGCCTCCCGCAAGGGCCGCACGATCATCTTCGTCCGCACCCAGCTGGGCGCCGACCGCGTCGCCGAGCAGCTGCGCGAGGCCGGCGTGAAGGCCGACGCGCTGCACGGCGGCATGACCCAGGGCGCCCGTACCCGCACCCTGGCCGACTTCAAGGACGGCTACGTCAACGTCCTGGTCGCCACCGACGTCGCCGCGCGCGGCATCCACGTCGACGGCATCGACCTGGTGCTCAACGTGGACCCGGCCGGCGACCACAAGGACTACCTGCACCGCGCGGGCCGTACCGCCCGTGCGGGCCGCACCGGCACGGTCGTGTCGCTGTCCCTGCCGCACCAGCGGCGCCAGATCTTCCGCCTCATGGAGGACGCCGGCGTCGACGCGGCCCGCCACATCATCCAGGGCGCCGCCGCCTTCGACCCGGAGGTCGCCGAGATCACCGGCGCCCGCTCCATGACCGAGGTCCAGGCCGAGTCCGCCGCCAACGCCGCCCAGCAGGCCGAGCGCGAGGTCGCCCAGCTCACCAAGCAGCTGGAGCGCGCCCAGCGCCGCGCGACCGAGCTGCGCGAGGAGGCCGACCGGCTGGTCGCCCGGGTGGCCCGCGAGCGCGGCGACGACCCCGAGGCAGCGGTGGCCGAGGCGCAGGCGACGGCGGCGGAGCAGCTCGCCGTGGCCGAGGAGCCCGTGCAGCGCGAGACCGAGCGCGAGGAGCGTCCGGCGGCCTCGGCGCCGTACGAGCGCCGGGAGCGGCGGAGCTTCGACCGCGACCGTGGCTCCGAGCGCCGTGACGACCGCCGGGATGACCGCCGTGACGACCGTGGTGGCCGTTCCTTCGAGCGCCGCGAGGACCGCGGCGACCGTCGCCCGTTCGACCGCGACCGTGGTTTCGACCGCCGTGACGACCGCCGTGACGACCGGGGCGGCCGTTCCTTCGAGCGCCGCGACGACCGTCGTCCGTTCGACCGCGACCGGGACCGCGACCGTGGTTTCGAGCGTCGTGACGACCGCCGTGACGACCGCGGTGGCCGTGGTTTCGAGCGCCGCGACGACCGCCGCGACGACCGGGGCGGCCGTTCCTTCGAGCGCCGCGACGACCGGGGCGAGCGCCGTCCGTTCGACCGCGACCGTGGTTTCGAGCGTCGTGACGACCGCCGTGACGACCGGGGCGGCTTCCGCCGTGACGAGCGCGGTGGCCACCGGGGCAGCGACCGTCCGTTCAACCGCGACCGCCGCGACGACCGCCCGGGCTTCCGGTCCGCCGGTCACGACCGCCCCAACGGCCGTCGTGACGACCACCGCGGCACCGGCTCCTTCGGCCGTCGCGAGGACAAGCCGCGCTGGAAGCGCAACGGCTGACACGGCAACGGCTGACACGGCGTCGGCTGACGCCGGGTGAGACAGGGCGAGGGCCCGTACGACACCGTTCGTACGGGCCCTCGCGCGTACCCGGGCCATCGATGTCCGGTCGGCGAGTGACGCATGTCACGCATCCGGTGGGGGAATTGCTGGGGGCATGACAGATGACGAGAGCGCCGGTGGCCTGTCGGACGAGGAACGGCTGGCCCAGCTCGGCTACACCCAGGTCCTCGCCCGCCGGATGTCGGCGTTCTCGAACTACGCCGTCTCCTTCACGATCATCTCGGTGCTGTCCGGCTGCCTGACCCTGTACCTCTTCGGCATGACCACCGGCGGCCCCGCGGTGATCACCTGGGGCTGGGTGGCCGTGGGCCTGATGACACTGTTCGTGGGCCTGTCGATGGCCGAGATCTGCTCGGCCTACCCGACCTCGGCGGGCCTGTACTTCTGGGCGCACCGCCTGGCGCCCCCGCGTTCGGCGGCGGCCTGGGCGTGGTTCACGGGCTGGTTCAACGTGCTGGGGCAGGTGGCGGTGACCGCCGGCATCGACTTCGGCGCGGCCTCCTTCCTCGGCGCCTGGCTGAACCTCCAGTTCGGCTTCCGGGTGACCCCCGGCCGCACGGTGCTGCTGTTCGCGGCGATCCTCCTCCTGCACGGTCTGCTGAACACCTTCGGCGTCCGGATCGTCGCGTTCCTGAACAGCGTGAGCGTGTGGTGGCACGTCCTCGGTGTCGCGGTGATCGTCGGCGCGCTGGCGTTCGTCCCCGACCACCACCAGTCGGCGTCCTTCGTGTTCACGCACTTCGTCAACGAGACGGGCTGGGGCAGTACCCCGTACGTGGTGCTCCTGGGTCTGCTGATGGCCCAGTACACGTTCACCGGCTACGACGCCTCCGCCCACATGACCGAGGAGACCCACGACGCGGCCACCGCGGGCCCGAAGGGCATCGTCCGCTCCATCTGGACGTCGTGGATCGCGGGCTTCGTCCTCCTGCTGGGCTTCACGTTCGCGATCCAGTCGTACGGCGGTGCCCTCACCTCCCCCACCGGCGCACCGCCCGCCCAGATCCTCCTGGACGCCCTCGGCGCCACGGCCGGCAAGCTCCTGCTGCTGGTGGTGATCGGGGCCCAGCTCTTCTGCGGCATGGCCTCGGTCACGGCCAACAGCCGTATGATCTACGCCTTTTCTCGGGACGGCGCGCTGCCCTTCTCGCACGTCTGGCACACGGTCAGCCCGCGCACCCGGACCCCGGTGGCGGCGGTGTGGCTGGCCGCGCTCGGCGCCCTGGCCCTGGGCCTGCCGTACCTGATCAACACGACGGCCTACGCGGCGGTGACGTCCATCGCGGTGATCGGCCTGTACATCGCGTACGTCATCCCGACCTTCCTCCGCGTCCGCAAGGGCACCGCGTTCACCCCCGGCCCCTGGCACCTGGGCCGCTGGTCCCGCCCCATCGGGGTGGTCTCGGTGACCTGGGTGCTGGCGATCACCGTCCTGTTCATGCTGCCGCAGGTCTCCCCGGTCACCTGGGAGACGTTCAACTACGCCCCGGTCGCCGTCCTGGTCGTCCTCGGCTTCGCGGCGACCTGGTGGCTGGCCTCCGCCCGCCACTGGTTCCTCACCCGGCGCCCCGCCCCGGCTCCCATCCCGGCCGAAAAGTAACCATCCCCCCGCACCGGCACCACCCGACGCGGCCGTGTCCCCGATACCCGATCGGCGACACGGCCTCGTCCGGCTATGCTCGGACAGGCAACATCGCACGGGCCGTTAGCTCAATTGGCAGAGCAGGGGACTTTTAATCCCTTGGTTGTGGGTTCGAGTCCCACACGGCCTACCGTCCGCGGGCCCGGGGATCACCCCGTGCGTCCCGCGGCACAGCGCCCGGGACGGCTTCGGCCGGCTCGGGCGCCGTCGCGTTCCCGGGGCGCCTGCGCCGCCGGTACGCCCGTGCCGGCCCCCGACCCGTCAGTACCTCTGCGCCTTGGCCAGCCGGGCGGTCAGGTGGGGCTCGGGAGGCTTGTGGCTGATGGCGTAGCGCTCCGCCTTCTGCCCCGGCTTGACGTTCTGCGCCCCCACGACGACGGTCTCCACGACCTTGCCGTGGGAGTCGCTGAAGTCCACCTGGACCGCGAAGGACGCGGGCTTGTCGGTGCGGTTGGTCATCGTGACGAGGAGGGCGCGCACGTTGTGGGTCTGCGACAGGGGGACGCCCGTCATGGAGACGTCGTTCGTCGCGTTGCCCCGCCCCTTCACCTTGGCGAGCTGCTTCTGGGCCTCCGCGCGGGCGCGTTCCGTCTCCGCGGACACGGATGCCTCGAACTCGGACGCGCGGGCGGAGGCGGACGCGGCCGCGGCGGAGGCGGAGCGGCTGGCCTCCGCCTTCTTCGACTCCGACCAGGACGACATGCCGGACGGCGCGGTGCCGGAGAAGTTCGACGTGGCGGGTGCGGTCGGGGTGCGGGTGGCGGCACCGCCGCCGTTGCCGTTGCCGGTGCCGCAGGAGGCGACGGCCAGCACACCGGTGAGCGCCGCGCCCATGCCGTACACGAGGGGTCTCGGGCGCGGGCGTCTGGCGCGGGACGGCTCGGTGTCCTGGCCGGTCACGTTGGATTCCGACACGGCGACCTCCACGGTGATGCGGGCAGTGGACAGCGGGCAGCGGACACGGTGCCCGGTCGGTCCTGGTACAGACCACAAACATGGTCATACAAGGTGAGGTCCCGCGCGATCCGGCGCAGGGGGAAGAGCCGGCACAGACGGTGCGGAACGGTGCGGAACGGTGCGGAACGGTGCGGTCCGGGCCCGGCCCGGCCGGCGCGGCTCCCGCTACTTCGCCCCGTACGCCCTGAGGAACGCGCTCACCCCGGCCCTGAGCAGACGGTCCGTCTCCGCTTCCGGCAGGGGCAGGACGCCGTAATGGGTCGTCTGGATGATGCGGTGCGAGATCAGGGCCGTGAAGTGGCCGGCGGCCACGCCCGCGTCGCCGTGCAGGTCCAGCAGGCCGGCGTCTTCGAGGTGGGCCATCGCCTCGGTGAGGGCCCGGCCGACCGGTTCCGGGCCGGCCTCGTGCCACGCCTTGAGGACCTCGGGCGGGACGTGGTCGGCCTCCGCGTGGATGTGCCGGACCAGGGCGAAGTGGTTCGCGTAGTCGCTCATGAGCCCGTGGAAGGCGCGGGCCAGCGCGACCAGGTCGCGTTCCAGGTCGCCGGGGCGGGGTGGGCGCCGCGGGTCCAGTACGGCGTGCAGGCGCGCCAGTTGGGCGTTCCGGACCTCGCTCGACGTCCAGGTCACGACCGTCTGGAAGAGCTGGGCCTTGCCGCCGGGGAAGTGGTTGTAGAGCGTGCGGGTGGAGACGTCGGCCGCGGCGGCGAGCGCGTCGACCGAGGCGCGGGCGTAGCCCTCGCGGCCGAAGACCGTGCAGGCCGCGCTCGCGATGGCCATCTGCTTCTGCCGTTTGCGGGGTGACACCTCGTCCCGTGCCCGTGTCGGCCGGGACTCGTTCGTCTCGCCCACGCCTGCCGCCCTTTCCGTCGTGACCCCGGGCCACTCTAGCCGAAGTACAACGACCGTTGTAATTTTTACAACGCTCGTTGTACTTTCATGGCGAGGCGGTCACCGGAACCGGTCACCGCCGGACCGGCATTCGTCACAAGGGGGACAACTGTGTCCGTTTCCGATGCGCTTCGCGTCACCGTCATCGTCGGCAGCGTGCGTGAGGGCCGGCTGGGGAGGGCCGTCGCCGACTGGTTCCTCACCACGGCCGCCGCCGACCCGGGCCTCGACCTCGACGTCATCGACCTCGCCGGGGTGGACCTGCCGCTGGTGCTGCCCGGCTGGGGCGGCACCCCGGGCCCCGAGGCCGTCGCCGCGCTGCGGGACGTGTCACCGCGGCTCGCCGCCGCCGACGCGTTCGTGATCGTCACCCCCGAGTACAACCACAGCTTCCCGGCGGCCCTGAAGAACCTCATCGACTGGCACCACCGCGAGTGGCAGGCCAAGCCGGTCGGCTTCGTGTCGTACGGCGGTCTCGGCGGCGGGCTGCGCGCGGTGGAGCAGCTCCGGCTGGTCTTCGCCGAACTGCACGCCGTGACCGTGCGCGACTCGGTCAGCCTGCACGGGCCCTGGTCCGGCCTGGACGAGGACGGCACCCCGCGCGACGCCGACGTGAGCGCGGGCGCGGCCAAGGGCATGCTCGGCCAGCTCACCTGGTGGGGCCGGGCCCTGCGGACCGCGCGCGCCGAGCGCCCCTACGCGGGCTGAGGGGGCTGCGATGAGCAGGCTCCGGTCCGCCGGTTCCGCCCGGCCCGTTCCCCCCGCCGGCGTGGCGGGCCCTGCCGCGGCCTCCCCGGCCGTCCTCCACCGGGTCGTCACCGTCGTCGTCCTCGGCACGACCATGTCCGTGCTGGACATGACGATCGTCAACGTCGCGCTGCGCCGCCTCTCGGAGTCCTTCGGCGCCCCGCTGGAGACCATCCAGTGGACCGCGACCGCGTACACCCTCGCGCTCGCCGCGGTCATCCCGGCCGCCGCGTGGGCGATGGGCCGCGCCGGCGCCAAGCGGACGTACATGACCGCCCTCGCCCTGTTCACGCTGGGCTCGCTGCTCGCCGCCTGCGCCTGGGACGCGGGGAGCCTGATCGCGTTCCGCGTGGTGCAGGGGCTGGGCGGCGGCCTGCTGCAGCCCGTCGGCATGGCGATGGGCATGCGGGCCGCGGACCGGGCCCGGCTCGGCCGGGCGATGGGCCTGCTGGGGCTGCCCATCCTGATCGGCCCGGTCGCCGGTCCGGTGCTCGGCGGCCGGCTGGTGGACGCCGCGTCCTGGCACTGGATCTTCCTGATCAACCTGCCCGTCGGCGCCCTGGCCCTGGTGCTGGCGGCCCGGCTGCTGCCCCGGGACGCCCCGGAGGCCCGTGGCCGCGACCTGCCCCGGCTGGACGTTCCCGGCCTGCTGATGCTCTCGCCCGGTCTGGCCCTGCTGCTGTACGGCCTGGCGCGGGGCGGTGAGGGCGGGGACTTCACGGCACCCGGCGCGCTGCTGCCGACGCTCGCCGGCGCCGTCCTCGCGGCGGCCTTCGTACGGCGGGCACTCACCGTCCGCGCGCCGCTGCTGGACCTGCGGCTGCTGCGGGAGCGCACCTTCGCCGCAGGTATCGGCACGCTCGCCCCGTTCACCTGCGGCTACTTCGGATCGATGCTGCTCGGGCCGCTGTACTGGCAGCAGGAGCGGGGCCTGAGCGCGACGGCGGCCGGGCTGCTCGGGGCGCCGACCGGGCTGGTGGTCGGGGTGACGATGCAGATCGCGGCCCGGCGGATCGACACGGCGGTGCCGCGCCGGCTGATCACGGCCGGCTGTGCGGTGGCCGCCCTCGGAATGGGCCTGATGGCCTGGCAGACCGGCACGGCGGGGGTCGCGCCCTGGCGGGTCGTCGTCGCGGGCATGGTGATGGGTGTCGGCGCCGGGATGACGCTGATGCCGGCGATGACCACCGCGACCCGTGGCCTGCCCCCGGACCGGCTGCCCGGAGCCAGCACCGCGCTGAGCATCAACGCCCAGCTCGCCGCGTCGGTCGGTACGGCCCTGCTGTCGGTGGTGCTGGCCGCGGCGGGCCCGTCACCGGCCAGCTTCCGGCTCACGTACGCCGTGACGGCCGCCCTGCTCGCCGTCGCCGTCCTCTCCGCCCTCCGGCTCCCCGGCCGCCCCGCCGCCGGCTAGCCCGCAGTCAGCTCGGTCAGCTCCGTCAGTTCCGCCAGCGGCAGGGTGTGCTGGGTCTGGAGCACCTTCGCGCGCAGGTAGCGGACGTTGTGGGCGGTGGTGAAGACACCGGTCGGCACCCGGTCCCGTACCGCGATCCCCAGCGAGCGCAGCTGTTCGGCCTTGTCGGGGTTGTTGGAGAGCAGGTCGAGCTCGGTGATGCCGAGGGCGCCGAGCATCTGGGCGGCTGCCGTGTAGTCGCGGGCGTCCTCCGGCAGGCCGAGGGCGGCGTTCGCCGCGTAGGTGTCGAGCCCCTCGTCCTGGAGGGCGTACGCGTCGAGCTTGTTGTAGAGGCCGATGCCCCGGCCTTCCTGGCGGAGGTAGAGCAGGACGCCGCCGCGGCCGGCGATGCGCTCGACCGCCTCGCGCAGCTGAGGTCCGCAGTCGCAGCGGGCCGAGCCGAAGACGTCCCCGGTCAGGCACTCGGAGTGCAGGCGCACCAGCGGGACGGGGCCGGGGTCGCCGAGGACGACGGCGAGGTGTTCCCGGCCGTCGGTGAGGCCGTGGAAGGTGACGAGTTCGGCGTCGGTGCCGTAGCCGTCGGCGAAGCGCAGCGGTACCCGGACGCGGGCGCGCGGGATGGCGGCGGGGATGTCGGGCATGCGGGTCCTCCGAGACAGTTGCTTCAGATTTGAAGCAGCGGTTCGCAGGGACCCTACCTCTGCTTAAAAGTTAAAGCAATCGCGGACCCGGCGGCCCGGCCCGCTCGGCAGGACGCCCGGGGGCCCCGCTCAGGAGGATGCCGAGGGCGATGAGCACGACGAACGGCGCCGCCAGGGGACGTCCTCGGCGCCGCACCGGTCGTCCTCGCCCTGCAGCCCGCGCGCGATCCCCGTGCAGATCTCCTCGAGCTGCCCCACCTGCTCCGGGGTCAGCCGGTCGAACAGGGTGCTGCGGACCGTCTCGACGTGCCCGGGCGCCGTACGCTCCAGGACGGCCACCCCCTCGTCCGTCAGCACGGCGAGCGAGCTGCGCTTGTCCCAGCGGCAGTTCTCCCGGCGCACCAGGCCGTCCCGCTCCAGCCGGGTCACCACGTACGTGAGCCGGCTGCGGGTGATCTTCAGCGTCTCGGCGAGATCGGTCATGCGCAGCCGCCGGTCGGGGGCGTCGGAGAGGTTGGCCAGCACCGAGTAGAACAGGTGCGGCATGCCGCCCTCCTGCTGGAGCTGCCGGTCGATGGCGTCCTCCAGGAGACGGGAGGCGGCCATGTAGGCGCGCCAGGCGCGCTGCTCGTCGGGCGTGAGCCAGCGGGTCGTCATGCCCCCAGTGTAAGTTTGTTTAAAACTTGAACCAGCTCGTCCGCCGGACGGGTGAGCTCCGCCTCCGGAAGAGAGGGCGCCGATGCCCCTGCCGTACGTGCTGCTGTCCGCCGCCGTCTCCCTCGACGGTTACCTGGACGACACCGGCCCCGACCGCCTGCTGCTGTCCAGCCCGGCCGACTTCGACCGGGTCGACGCGGTACGGGCCTCGGCCGACGCGATCCTCGTCGGCGCCGGGACGATCCGCGCCGACAACCCCCGCCTGCTGGTCAACTCCGCCGAGCGGCGCGCGGAGCGGGTGGCGCGGGGTGAGCCGGAGTACCCGCTGAAGGTCACGGTCACGGCCACCGGCGACCTCGATCCGGACGCCAGGTTCTGGCACACCGGCGGCGACAAGATCGTCTACACCACCGACCGGGGCGCCGAGCGGGCCGCCCGCCGCCTCGGGCGCAGCGCCGACGTCGTCCCGCTCGGTCCCGACCTGGACTGGCGGGCCCTGCTGGAGCACCTCCACGACGTGCGCGGCGTCGGCCGCCTGATGGTGGAGGGCGGCGGCACGGTCCACACCCAGCTGCTGCACCAGGGCCTCGCCGACGAACTCCAGCTGGTCCTCGCCCCGCTGTTCGTCGGCGATCCCGCGGCGCCCCGCCTGTTCGGGCCGGGGGCCTACCAGCCCGGACGGCTGCGCCTGCTCGACACCCGCCGGATAGGGGACGTCGTGCTCGTGCGGTACGTGCCGACGGCCCCCGGCACCGGGCCGGTCGCCACCGCCGCCGACCGCCACTGGCTGCGGACCGCCTGTGAACTGGCGGCGCTGTGTCCGCCGTCGGAGACGGCGTTCAGCGTCGGTGCGGTGGTCGTGGCCGCCGACGGCACGGAGCTGGCCCGCGGCCATTCGCGGGAGGGCGCCGATCCCGTCGTCCACGCGGAGGAGGCGGCGCTCGCGAAGATCGGCGCGGACGACCCGCGGCTGGCCGGTGCCACCGTGTACAGCAGCCTGGAGCCCTGTGCCCGGCGTGCGTCCCGGCCGGCACCCTGCGCCGAGCTGATCCTCCGGGCGGGGGTGCGCAGGGTGGTCACCGCCTGGCGTGAGCCGGACACGTTCGTGGCGGCGGCCGACGGAAGCGGGGTCCTGGCCTCCCGGGGCGCGCGGGTCGTCGTGCTGCCCGAGCTGGAGGAGCTGGCCAAGGCACCGAACGCCCATCTGCTGTGAGCGCCCGCCCGCCCGCCGGGGTGCCTGGCGGGCGGGCGCGGGTGCGTCGCGGCCGGTCGCGCGGCTCCCCGCGCCCCCGCGGGGCGCCGCAGTGGGCCGAGAACGACTCAGGGCCCGGAATCCTGGGGATTCCGGGCCCTGCGCCTTCAGTAGCGGGGACAGGATTTGAACCTGCGACCTCTGGGTTATGAGCCCAGCGAGCTACCGAGCTGCTCCACCCCGCGTCGTTGTGACTCCAGTGTACGCCATGCGCGGGACCGCTCGCACACCCCTTTCGGCCCACACCGGTCGCCGCCCGCCCCGGGGCCCGGAAACCTGGAGGTACGTCGGACAAGCGGGAGACACGCGGTGCGCCCTGGAAAGGTGGAGGACAGCCTGTACGCCAGGGCGGGCGGCCGGCTCCCCGGCGACCCCGTGCCCGACCCGGGGCTCGGTGACGAACCGGTGCCGGCGCGCGCCCGCCGCCGCCCGAGCCCCCGCGCCCTGGCCCGCGCCCTGCCCGCCCTGCTCGTCGTCTGCGGTGTCCTGTACGGCCTGCTCGCCCCGGACGACTTCACCGCCGTCCCGTTCTTCACCGCGGCCCCGCTGGTCGCCGCGCCCCTGTCCTCGCTGCGCACCACCGTCCTGACCGGTCTCCTCTCCCTCGCCGCCGCCTACGCCGTGCACACCCACGCCGGGGCCCATCCCGCCGTGGGCACCCTCACCGACGTGGTCACCGTCGCGACGGTCGCCCTGCTGGCCGTCGCCATCAACCGGGTGGTCCGGCGGGGCGACCGGCGGCTCGCCTCCGCCCGCGAGATCGCCGAGGCCGCCCAGCGGGCCGTCCTGCCGGAACCGGACGAGCGGATCGGCGGCTACGAGATCGCGGCCTGCTACGAGGCGGCACGGCAGGACGCGTTCATCGGCGGCGACCTGTACGCCGTGCAGGACAGCCCCTACGGCGTCCGGCTGGTCGTCGGGGACGTGCGCGGCAAGGGCATGGGCGCGGTCGCCGCGGTGGCCGTGGTGATCGGCGCGTTCCGGGAGGCGGCCGAGCAGGAGGCCACGCTGGAGGCGGTCGCCGGGCGGCTGGAGCGGGCGCTGGCCCGCGAGGGCACCCGGCGCGACGGGATCGACGCCTTCGAGGGGTTCACCACCGCGGTCCTCGCCGAACTCCCGCACGGCGACGGCCTCGTACGGATCGTCAACCGCGGCCATCCGCCGCCGCTGCTGCTGCACGCCGACGGCACCCTGCGCACCCTGGCGCCCGCCGAGCCCGCGCTGCCGCTCGGCATGGGCGACCTCGGCATGTGGCCGGACAGGGCCACCGAGACCGCCTTCCCGAGCGGCGCGACCCTGCTGTTCCACACCGACGGCCTGTCCGAGGCCCGGGACGCCCACGGCCGGTTCTACGACCCCGAACGGCGGCTCGCCGGGCGCGCCTTCGCCGGCCCGGCCGCGCTGGTCGGCCGGCTCGCCGAGGAGGCGCGCCGGTACTCCGGGGGCGGCATGGCCGACGACATGGCGCTGCTCGCCGTGCGGCGGCCCGGACCGTCACCGAAGGTGACCGGGCGACCGCCGTGCGCATAACATCTGAGTCACCATCAAAACCGAAAGTGACTGCTGAACGGGCCGGACGCTCGGTCAACTCGCCCGTTTTGGCGGAGTAGTGGCCGATAGCTCCGCCGGTAAAGACGTGAATGATCAAGCCGAACGGCTTGGAAAGTGACTGTCGGGTCTATTAACGTTCGATAACGCAGCGCGGTCGTCACAGCCGTCACAAGAGGCGGCTCCGTGCGCACGCGCCGAATCCCGCGAGGGAGCCGGGGAACCACCACCCTGGGGTGAATCACGCGAATGCCGTCGTGAACTCGTCGAGTCCACGACCGGTATACGCGCGTAGGAGACCTTCCTGCTCCGAACCCGTCAGCTAACCCGGTAGGCGAAAGGAAGGAAAGGAGTACGCCCGCGTGGCGTCCAACCGGCCTGCCCCAGAAGCCCCGTACATACCGGCTCAGCGCGAGCCCGAGACCTTCGGGTACGGCGCCTACCGCGCCGAGGAGGGCCCCTGGGAGGAGTGGAACCCCACCGAGGAGTCCGTCGCCCCGGTGCGCGGCCGGCATCGCGTCGCCAAGCAGCGCGGCGGCTTCGCGCGCAGCTCCACCGTCCTGGGCGTCGGCGTCATGGCCGCGGTCGGCGCGGGCGGCATGGCCAGCGCCAACACCGGCAAGCCGCCGGTCTCCCTCTCCCTGCCGGACCTGCCCTCGGTCGGCTCCCTCTTCCACGACCACTCGGCCGACTCCCACCCGGCCGAGGCCGCCACGGCCACGCTGAGCACCGTCGGTGTGACCACGGCCGCCGGCGAGGACAGCGCCGACGCGGGCGAGGCACTGCGCAACCGGATCATGGCCCAGGCCGAGCAGCAGCAGGGCCAGGCCCAGAGCAGGGCCACCGCCGCCGCGGTCGCCGCCGCCGAGAAGCAGAGCGCCGACGCCGCCGCCCAGGCCGAGAAGGAGGCCGCCGCCCAGGCCGCCGCGGCCAAGGAGAAGGCGGAGGCCGCCGCCGCGAAGAAGGCGGAGGAGGAGCGGCTGGCGAAGCTGGCCGAGCAATACACGCTGCCCACCTCCTCGTACACGATCACCTCGACCTTCGGCCAGGCCGGCGGGATGTGGTCCTCCGGCTACCACACTGGTCTCGACTTCGCCGCCCCCACCGGCACCCTGATCAAGGCCGTGCACAGCGGCACGATCACCGAGGCGGGCTGGGCCGGCTCCTACGGCTACCGCACCATCCTCACCCTGGACGACGGCACCGAGCTGTGGTTCTGCCACCAGTCCTCGATCAGCGTCTCCGTCGGCCAGAAGGTCACCACCGGCGAGGTCATCGGCCGCGTCGGCGCCACCGGCAACGTCACCGGGCCGCACGTCCACATGGAGGTCCACCCCGACGGCCAGCCCACCGGCATCGACCCGATGGCGTGGCTGCGCGGCAAGGGCCTCAACCCCTGACGGTCCCGTCCCGCGCAGGGACCTTTGCGAGATCTTGACGGGGACTCCGTGCCGGCGGCGGGATGCGATCACCCGCCGCCGGTGTTGCCTTGACGTATGACATCGCTTCGTAAACTCGGCTCTTCCGATTTCGAGGTCTTCCCGCTCTCCCTCGGTGGCAACGTCTTCGGCTGGACCGCCGACGAACAAGCCTCCTTCGCCGTCCTCGACGCCTACACCGCCGCGGGCGGCAACTTCATCGACACCGCCGACTCCTACTCCGCCTGGATCGAGGGCAACCAGGGCGGCGAGTCGGAGACGATCATCGGCAAGTGGGTCAAGGCCCGCGGCAACCGCTCCGAAGTCGTCATCGCCACCAAGGTCAGCCAGCACCCGGAGTACCAGGGCCTGTCCGCGGCCAACATCAAGGCCGCCGCCGACGCCTCCCTGCGCCGGCTGGGCACCGACCACATCGACCTCTACTACACCCACTTCGACAAGCCCGAGGTGCCGGTCGAGGAGATCATCGGCGCGCTGGACGAGCTGGTGAGGGCCGGGAAGGTCCGGCACATCGCCGCGTCCAACATCAGCCCCGAGCGGCTGCGGGCCTCCCTGGACTTCTCCGACCGCGAGGGCCTCGCCCGCTACGTCGCCGTCCAGCCGCACTACAACCTGGTCTCCCGGGACACCTACGAGGGCCCGCTGCAGGACCTCGTCGCCCGCGAGGGCCTGTCCGCCGTCCCGTACTTCTCCCTCGCCTCGGGCTTTCTCACCGGCAAGTACCGGCCCGGTACGACCGTCGACAGCGCCCGCGCCGAAGGAGCCCGGAAGCACGCGGAGTCCGAGCGCGGCCAGAAGGTCCTCGCGGCCCTGGACGAGATCGCCGCGGCCCACGGGGCCCCCGTCGCCACGGTGGCCCTGGCCTGGCTCGCCGCCCAGCCCACGGTCACGGCCCCGATCGCCTCGGCGAGGACGGTGGAACAGCTCCCGGCGCTGCTGGGGGTCGCGGAGCTGGAGCTGACGGAGGCCGAGGTGACCCGGCTGACGGAGGCGTCCGCCTAGCTGCGGTCTTTCCTCTGGATCATCCCGGCACCGCGCGGCCCGGCGGTGCCGAAGAAACCCCGTCAGCCCCCGGGACTACGTCCGGTACGGGTTGTACGCGGGGTACGGCACCGCCGGATACCCGTACGGCGCCGGCCCCCAGAACACCGGCGCGGGAACCGACGCCCTGCTCGCGTACTCCAGCGCGGGCCGGGCCACGTCCCTGCGCTTCCACAGCTCGTCCAGCAGCTCACGCTCCCGGACGACGAAGTCGGGGCCGGCCTTGCCCCCGCGCCCCCGGTGCCGCAGGAACGCCAGCGAGGTCGCGTACGCCTCGTACCGGGCCACCTCCCGCGCGGCCTGGCGCCCGTGGTGGTGCCGGGCGTAGTCCCGGGCCATCCGGCGCGCCCGCATCGACCCGAGCGCGAACGGCTCGGCCGGGCCCAGCCACCCGGCCAGCACGTACGTGGGCAGCTCCGCCCGCACGGTCCGCAGCTCCCGCTGCCGGGTCCAGACCGCCAGCCAGGTCACCACCGCGAACACGGGCACCATGAAGGCGCCGTAGACGGCGAAGAAGCCGTACTCGCCGAAGGTGGAGGAGCCGTTCCAGAAGGCGTGCATGCTCATCGCGAGCAGCAGCCCCACCACCGGCAGCAGCACCCGCCGCACGTGCTGCCGCTCGGCGGACAGCGCGGCGACGCCGAAGCCGATGCCGGTGAGGACGGTGAACAGGGGGTGCGCGAACGGGGACATCACGATGCGCACGAAGAAGGTGGCGGCGGTGACGGAGGCGATGCCGCGGTCGCCGGTGAGCTGGTCGGTCCCGAAGGCCGTACCGAGGTAGAGGATGTTCTCGGTGAACGCGAACCCGGTGGCGGTGACGCCCGCTATCACCACCCCGTCCACGATCCCGGTGAAGTCACGCCGGCGGAAGAGGAACACCAGCAGGACGGCGGCGGCCTTCGCGGACTCCTCCACGATCGGCGCTATCACGGTGGCGCCCAGCGTGTCGGCACTGGCCGGGTCCGCGGTCGAGGTGGCGATCCACTTGGTCGCGAAGCTGTTGGCCACGATGGCTATCAGCGCCGCCGCGCAGGCCCCCCAGGCGAAGGAGAAGACCAGATTCCGCCAGGGGCCCGGCTCCACCCGGTCCAGCCACCGGAAGGCGGCCATCAGCCAGGGCACGGGCAGTACGGCCAGTCCGAGGCCGACGAGGAAGCCCTCCGTGCCCGTCTGCCGCCGTACGAGCGCGAGGATGACCAGGCCGGACAGGGCCAGCAGGGAACTCAGTGCCCCGTACCGCACCCACCGGCGCTGCCACCAGTGCGGGTGGCGCAGCACACCGTCGCCGGGGCGCGGGGGGTACGTCGGAAACGGAGGACTGGTGGCCACGGCATCGACCCTAACGGTGGCGGGACGAGGGGCTGGAGCGGATTATCGGCCCAGCTCAGCGGTGCTGTGCGGGACGCGCCGGAACAGCAGGTCGTTCACCACATGACCCTTGTCCAGTCCCTGTCCCTCGAAACGGGTCAGCGGCCGGAACTCCGGGCGCGGCGCGAAACCGCCGTCCGGCTGGGTGTTCTCGAAGCCGGGGTGGGCGGTGAGCACGTCCAGCATCTGCTCGGCGTACGGCTCCCAGTCGGTCGCGGAGTGCAGGAGCGCGCCCGGCCTCATCCGGGACGCGGCGAGCGTCAGGAACTCGGGCTGGATGAGCCGCCGCTTGTGGTGCCGCTTCTTGGGCCAGGGGTCGGGGAAGTAGACCCGCAGCCCGTCCAGCGCGTCCGGGCGGAGCATCTCCCGGAGCAGGATGATCGCGTCGCCGTTGCCCACCCGGACGTTGGACAGGCCGTTGCGGTCGGCCAGACCCAGCAGGTTGCCCTGGCCGGGGGTGTGCACGTCGACGGCCAGGATGTTGGTGTCCGGGTCGCCGGCGGCCATCCGCGCGGTGGCCTCGCCCATCCCGAACCCGATCTCCAGGACCACGGGACGGTCGTTGCCGAACAGCTCGGCGAGGTCGATCACCCGCTGCCCGTCGATGTCCAGCCCCCACTTGGGCCACAGCCGCTGCAACGCGTCGGCCTGCCCGGCCGTCACCCGGCTCCGCCGCGGCTGGAAGCTGCGGATCCGCCGCTCGAAGTGGGACCCGGCCGGATCGGCCTTGGGCCCGTCGGGAAAGCGCGGCTCGCCCTTGGCCCGGGTGTGCCGGACGGGGACACCGGGGTCGTGGGGGGCCGGGGGCGGGGCGGGGGGGTTCAGGGAGTCAGACACAGTACGACCGATTTTACGGGTGCCGACCGGCCGCTACAGCGAGCCGAGCATCGCCAGCGCCCGGCGCCCGATCTCCCGCCCGATCGGCAGCGAGGCCGTGGCCGCGGGCGAGGGCGCGTTCAGTACGTGCACCGCCCGCGGCCCCTCCCGGATCAGGAAGTCGTCCACCAGTGTCCCGTCCCGCAGCACCGCCTGCGCCCGCACCCCGGCCGGGGCCCGCACCAGATCCCCCGCCTCGGCCCCGGGCAGCAGTCTTCGCACCGCCTCCAGGAACGCCCCCTTGGACACCGACCGGCGCAGCTCGCCGGCGCCGTAGCGCCAGTGCCGCCGGGCGATCGCCCAGGACCCCGGCCACGCGACCGTCCCGGCCAGCTCCCGCGGCCGTACGACTCCCCAGCCGTACCCCTCCCGGGCGAGCGCCGGCACCGCGTTGGGCCCGATGTGCACGCCGCCGTCGATGCCGCGCGTCAGATGCACCCCGAGGAACGGGAACGCCGGGTCCGGCACCGGGTACACCAGCCCCCGCACCAGTTCCGGCCGCGCCAGCTCGTAGTACTCCCCGCGGAACGGCACGATCCGCACCCCGGGGTCGTCGCCGGTCAGCCGGGCCACCTCGTCGCAGTACAGCCCGGCGCAGTTCACGAGCACGCGCGCGCGTACGACGTCCCCGGTCGCGGTGAGCACGGCCACGCCCCGCTCCGGCCGCCGGTCCACGCGCACCACCCGGGCGCCGTACCGGATCTCCGCGCCGGAGGCCCGCGCCAGCTCGTCCGCGACGCCCACGAAGTCGCACACCCCGGTCGTATCGACGTGTATGGCGGCGAGGCCGCGCACCTCGGGTTCGTACTCGGTGATCTGCGCGGGGCCCAGCTCCCGCACCGGGATGCCGTTCTCCCGGCCGCGCTGCACCAGCGCGTGCAGCCGCGGCAGCTCGTCCCGCTCGGTGGCGACGATCAGCTTGCCGGTGACGGCGTGCGCGATGCCGTACTCGGCGCAGAACTTCACCATCTCGGCGGCGCCCCGCACCGCGTACCGCGCCTTGAGCGAGTCCGGACGGTAGTAGATCCCGCTGTGGATCACCCCGCTGTTGCGCCCCGTCTGGTGCCGCGCCGGCCCCGGCTCCTTCTCCAGCACGACCACGCGCGTACCGGGCGCGGCCCGGGTGATCGCATACGCGGTCGACAGCCCGACGATCCCCCCACCGATGACGAGCACATCACAGTCGTACGCCCCGGCCCGCACCTGCACCACCTCCGCCTCCGATAGTGCATTGCGCCACTGACAACGGCTTCAAACGCCGGGTCGCACCCCGAAGGGGCGCGGCCCTACGCCGGAGCCATCAGCAGGGGGCGGGCCCGCTCCCGCAGCTCCACCACGCGCGGCTCGTCCCCGTACGGCTCCAGCCGGTGCAGGAGGTCCTTCACGTACTCCGTCGTGCGTGCCGACGAGATCCGCCCGGCCACCTCCACGGCCCGCACCCCCTGCTCGCACGCCGCGTCGAGGTTGCCGGACTCCAGCTCGGCGACCGCGGAGACGACCAGCCGCAGTCCGTGCGACCGCACGAACTCCTCCGTCGGCTTCGACAGCGCCTGCTCGGTGAACCTGCGCACCTGGCGCGGTGCCTTCAGGTCCCGGTAGCACTCGGCCGCGTCCGCGGCGAACCGGTCGTACCCGTAGAAACCGAGCCAGGACGGGTCGTTGTCACCGGGACGGGACCGTTCCAGCCACCCCTCCGCCGCCTTCAGCGCCGCGCCGGCCGCCTGCGCGTCTCCCGCGCGCGCGTGGGCCCGCGCCTCGACCAGCCGGAAGAAGCTCATCGTCCGCGCGGTCGCCAGCCCCCGGTTCCGCTCCAGCGCGGCCTGCGCCAGGTCGACCCCCTCGTCGCCGAAGCCCCGGTAGGTCGCCTGCAACGACATGGAGGCGAGGACGTAACCCCCCAGCGGGACGTCCGCCGCCGCGCGCGCGAGCCGCAGCGCCTGGATGTAGTACCGCTGCGCGGCCTCCTGCTGCCCGGTGTCGAAGGCCATCCAGCCGGCGAGCCGGGTGAGTTCGGCCGAGGCGCCGAACAGGGCGCGGCCGACCTCGTCGGAGTAGGAGCCGAGCAGCAGCGGGGCAGCCTCCACCCGCAGGCACTCCGGCACCATCGACGAACGCCAGTCCCCGCCACCGTACTTGGAGTCCCACCGCCTGGCGTCCTCGGCGGCCTCCCGGAGCTTCTGCACATCGCTGTGGCCGACTTTGATCGGTGCGCCGGACCCCTCGACGGAGCCCGCCTCCCGCGCGACCGAGCTGTCGGCGGGGGTTATCAGCCAGCGCGAGGCGGGCGTCGCGTACGCGCTGACCGCGAACGACCCGGCGAGCGACTGCCAGATGCCGCCGGAGCCGGCGCGGCGGCCGGCGAGGTCGAGGCGGTACAGCTCCGTCGCGGACCTCACCGCCTGGCCCACGTCCCTCGGGAAGGCGAGGCCCACTTCGGGCGCGGGATCGGCGTCCGCCAGGCCGATCTCGTGCAGCGGCACCGGCCGGCCGAGCTTCTGGCCGATGGCGGCGGCGATGAGGTGCGGCGCCGCACCCTGCGGCACCATGCCCTTCGACACCCAGCGCGCCACGGACGTCTTGTCGTAGCGAAGCGTCAACCCGCGCTGCGCGCCGAGGTCGTTGACGCGGCGGGCGAGTCCCGCGTTGCTGATTCCCGCGAGGGCGAGAACGGCGCCGAGTTTTTCGTTCGGCCCGCGTTGCTCCCTGGACATGCGCCACCCCTCGACACAGACGGCTGCCGCTCTGGCATAACCACGCGGCATTCGTAAACCCAGCGTAGTTCGCCGCATCCCAAGCGTTAAGGGGCATTGTTCCGGTTGGCGGGATTGTGGTCCGTACGAAGGTCCGTTCCCTGTACGCACCGTGCACGGTGCGTCGCCGCGTGCCCCCGCACGTGTGGCCGTGCGCCCGTCCGTGCGCTCTTCCCCGGCCACCCGGGGAGCGGTTCCATGGCTCTTGCGTGGGTCGGCCCGCTGTACTGGATCCAGTGGGCTGGGGGACACCGCCGCCTTCATCCCCGCGGGTGGCGGACCGGTCCGGGAGGCGATGCCCGCCTCCCGGGCCGTGCGCGCGTGTGGGCCGCCGCGCGCTCCGCAGGCCCCTACGGAGCGTGCTCATCTCCGGTGCCCCTCCATTTAATTGGCCGAAAACCGCCCCCTGCCATCTGCGCTCAATTGCCGTTCCGACCATGCAACTTGAGGGCGCGAAGGGCGGTTTGGGGGAGCGTGCAGGGGGCGCATTCGCGCCGGGCCCGTGCGGCGTCGCCCGGTCCCCCCCACTCCGCCGACGCCGGCCGGCCGCCGACTCCCGAGGCCCGCGCCGCGTGTTCCCCTTGGTTTTCCCCCGATCGAAGGCGGTGCCGCCGTCCCTCTCCCGCGCGCCCTTCATGGCAGCATGGGGTCCGGTTCGTACGGTGCACTGTTCGTCCACAGCCTGTGGAGGCGTCGATGCGGTGGTTGGTGGGTTGGAGCAGCACCGCCGCGGGCGCCGCCGGGACCGGATCCGCCGGTGCCGTCGGATACGACGGCGAGACCCTCCACCCGGTCGGCTCCCAACTCCTGTGGGGCGACCCGGATCCGCTGTGGGCCGTCGGCGACTGGCGCCCGGACGAGGTGCGCGTCGTGCACGCCGACGCACAGCACCGGATCGCCGTCCTCGGCATCTGCGGCGCCACCGACGAGGAGCTGCGGCGCGGCCTGTTCACCGCGCGCGGGGGCGCCCTCCGCCACCTGACCACCTGGCCTGGCAGCTACACGGCCGTCGTCCAGGCCGGCCGCCGCATCACCGTCTGCGGCGATCTCGCGGGCGCTCGGCCGGTGTTCTACACCCCCTGGGCCGGCGGCACCGCCTACGCCACCGCCGCGCTGCCCCTCGCCGACCTCGTCGAGGCCAACCTCGACTTCACCCACCTCGCCGCCCTGCTCGCCGCCCCGGACGTCCCGGCCGCGCTGCGCGACAGCACCCCCTACGAGGGCGTACGGCGCATTCCGCCGGGGCACGCGCTGGTGCTGCGCGCCGGGGCGCGGGAGGTCGCCGGGTACGAGCCGGTCGCCTCCCTCGCCGTGGCCGCGCCCCCGGCCGACCCCGGCCGCGCCGTGGACGCCGTCCGGGACGCGCTGGTGGAGGCCGTCCGCACCCGGCTGTCGGCACCCCGGCACGTGCCCGACCTGGACCCCGGGCCGGTCCCCGGCATGGGCCCGGCCGAGCGGCGGGCCGCGCGCGGCATGCCGGCCCCCGGCATCGGCGCCGACCTGTCCGGCGGCCCCGCCTCCGGCACGCTCGCGCTGCTGGCCGCCGGACTGCCCGGCAGACCGGGCACGCTCCTCGGCCACGGCACGGGCGCGGGCGAACGGCTCCTCGCCGTCACGTTCAACGACCTGGCCGTGCCCGGCCGCGAGGCCGAACTCGAACGCGCCGGCGCCCTGGCCGCCGACCCCCGGCTGCACCACGTCGTGGTCACCGGCGACGAGGAGACCCTGCCGTACGCCGACCTCGAAGGCCCGCTGACCGACGAACCCGGCCCCTCCCTGGTCCTGGCGGCCCGGCACCGCGCGCGGCTCGCCGCCGGCAGCGCCGACCACTTCACCGGCCACGGCGCCCGCCAGGTCCTGGACGCCCACCCCGCCCGCCTCGCCGACCTGCTCGTGGACCGCAAACGGCGCCACCTGGTCCGGCCGGTCGCCGCGCTCGCCCGCGCGGACGGCTCCGTCATGGTCCCCGCGCGCGTGTACGGCGCGGCCCGGCGCCTCGCCCGCACCCCCTACCGGGCGGGCCTGGAGGTGCTGGCCGAACGGCTGATGCGGCGCCGCTTCGACGAGCCCAAGGGGGCGGTCGGCGCGTCCCTCGCCGCGCTGTCCTGGGCGAGACCCGGCCCGGCAGCCCGGTGGCTGACGGGGGAGGCGCTGGCTGAAGTATCGGTTCTGCTCCAGGCGGAGGCGGACCGCTCCGCGACCGGCGCACAGCGCCCCGGCGACTACCGCGCGCGTGCGGCACTCGCCCGGCACGCCGCCGACCTCCGCGTCCTGGAACAGGCCGCGGAGATCCGCTCCCAGCGGCTGCACGCGCCGTTCCTCGACAACCAGGTCGTGCGCGCCTGCCGCGCCCTCCCCGAGGCCCTGCGCGTCCAGCCCGGCGCCCGCGCCGCCATCCTCCGTACCGTCCTGGAGGGCGCCGGCGTCACCGACCTCCCGTCCGGCTGGGGCGCGCCCTCCCACGCGTCCTCGGCGGCGGCCGCGCGCGCGGGGCTGCGAGCGGCCGCCGACCCCCTCCTGGACCTCTTCGCCACACCGCTGCTGGCCGACGCGGGCCTGGTGGAGGCGCGTGTCGTCCGCAAGGCGCTGCGCTCGGCCGCGGCGGGCGAGACCCTCCCCCTGGACGGGCTGGCCGACCTCGTCTCCCTCGAACTGTGGCTGCGCCGCCTCCTCTCCCGCCGAGGCACCTGCTGGACGGGCACCCCGACCCGCTCCCGCGCGGTCCCTTCGGGGATCCAGCCGAGGCGGAGTGCGCTGACGCCGGGGGCGTGAGCGGTGGGGGCGTGAGCGGTGGGGCTGGCTCAGCCGGGGGGCGCGAGTGGCGGGGATGGCTCAGCTGCCGGGCGCCCCGCCGCCCCGGGATTCGAAATCCTGTGCCCCATTCCGCACCCCCCGCCACAATGACCAGGTGCGGTACAGAATCCTGGGCGTGACCCAAGCGGCGGACGACCGGGGCACCCCCGTACCCATCGGCGGCCGGCGCCTGCGGACACTCCTCGCCGCCCTCGCCCTCCGCCCCGGCCGCACCACCGCCCCCGACACCCTCGTCGGGGAGATCTGGGCGGACGACCCGCCCCAGGACGCCCCCGCCGCCCTCCAGGCCCTCGTCGGCCGGCTGCGCCGCACCCTCGGCCGGCACACCGTCGCCTCCACCCCGGGCGGCTACCGCCTCGAAGCGACCGAGGACGACGTGGACCTCCACGTCTTCGCCCGCCTCGCCCACAGCGGCACCCGGGCCCTCGCCGCCGGCGACCCGGCCACCGCCCACCGCACCCTCACCCAGGCCCTCGCCCTCTGGTACGGCCCGGCCCTCGCCGACCTCCCCGACCGCACCGCCGCGGCCCGCCCCGAGGCCCTGCGCCTGGAGGCGACCCGCGCCCGCGCCGCCGCGGCCCTGGACCTCGGCCGCGCCCAGGAGGCCGTACCGGAGCTGCGGGAGCTGACCTCCGCCCATCCGTACGACGAGCCCCTGCACGCCCTCCTCATCCGCGCCCTGCGGGACACGGGCCGCCCGGCCGACGCCCTCGCCGCCTACGAGACCGCCCGCCGCACCCTCGCCGACTCCCTCGGCACCGACCCGGGCCCGGAACTGCGCTCCCTGCACGCCTCGTTGCTGAAACA
The DNA here is from genome assembly GCF_040704085.1 of Streptomyces sp. NPDC047841. Classification (NCBI taxonomy): domain Bacteria; kingdom Bacillati; phylum Actinomycetota; class Actinomycetes; order Kitasatosporales; family Streptomycetaceae; genus Streptomyces; species Streptomyces sp. NPDC047841. Next base: position 11,965 of record NZ_JBEYRP010000015.1, on the reverse strand, counting down.
GGAGCCCCTGGACGCCGCCGCGCACCCGGAGACCCCGGCGCGCCCGGAGGCCCCCGCGCGCCCGGAAGCCGCCGCGCATCCGGTGACCCCGGCGCACCCGGAGGCCCCCGCGCACCCGGAGACCCCCGCCCACCCGGAGACCCCCGAGTCCGCGCACACCCGCAAGCCCCCGGCGCGTTCGTCGCACCCCGCGCCCCCGCGATGCCCCGAGCGCACCGGCAATCTCCGTCCCCGCCTGACCTCCTTCGTCGGGCGGGAACCGGAGCTGAACGCCATTCGTTCCGACCTGCACAGGGCCCGCCTGGTGACGCTCACCGGACCGGGCGGCTCGGGAAAGACCCGTCTCGCCGAGGAGGCCGCCGCACCGCTCCCCTCGGCCTGGCTGGTCGAACTCGCCCCGCTCGACCACCCGGAGGCGGTGCCCGGCGCGGTGGTCAGCGCGCTCGGTCTGCGCGAGACCGTGCTGCTGACCAACGAGCTGGCGACCCCGCAGGCCGACCCCACGGCCCTGCTGATCGAGTACTGCGCCCCGCGCAGCCACCTGCTGATCCTCGACAACTGCGAGCACGTCATCGGCGCGGCGGCCGCCCTCGCCGAGACCCTCCTCACCCACTGCCCGGGGCTCACGATCCTCGCGACCAGCCGTGAACCCCTCGGCGTCCCCGGTGAGTCGGTGCGCCCGGTCGAGCCCCTCGTCCCGGAGCAGGCGCACCGCCTCTTCGCCGAGCGCGCGAAGGCCGTCCGTCCCGACGCCGACGCGGTGCTCGGCGACACCGTGGCCGTCGCGGAGATCTGCCGCCGGCTGGACGGGCTGCCGCTCGCCATCGAGCTGGCCGCGGCCCGGCTCAGACTGCTGACCCCGCGCCAGATCGCCGACCGCCTGGACGACCGCTTCCGCCTGCTCACCTCCGGAAGCCGCACGGTCCTGCCCCGCCAGCAGACCCTGCGCGCGGTCGTGGACTGGTCCTGGGAGCTGCTGGACGAGCGGGAGCGGACGGTCCTGCGCGAGGTGTCCGTCTTCGCCGGCGGCTGGGACCTCGCGGCGGCCGAGGCCGTGTGCACCGGCCCGGCGACGGACCTGATCGGCGCGCTGGTCGACAAGTCCCTGGTGGTCGCCGCCCCGCACGACCCGGACGGCACCGGCGCCGGCATGCGGTACCGCATGCTGGAGACCATCCACGAGTACGCCACCGAGCGCGCCGCCGAGGTCCCCGGGCTGCGCGCGGCGGCCGAGCGACGCCACCGCGCGTGGGTGCGGGCGCTGGTGGAGGAGGCGGAGCCGCGACTGCGTTCGGCGGACCAGCTGCCCTGGATCGCCCGCCTGGAGAGCGAGCTGGACAACATCCGCGCGGCCCTGGACCGCGCGGTCCGGGCGGGGGACGAGGCGGAGGCGGGCGCCATCGTCCTGGCCACCGGCTGGTTCTGGTGGCTGCGCAACCACCGTCAGGAGGCGGTGGCCTGGGTGCGGCTGGTGCTCCGCCTGGGCGTCGCCCTGGACACGCTGCCCCCGGGCGCGCCGGCCGACGAGGTGAGGGCGCGGACGGAGGCCGCCGACCCGGTGGGCGCCTTCCTCGCCGCCCCCGGCGGGGAGCAAGGGCACCCGCTGCGCGAACTGCGGATGGACCTGCGCATGCTGGACCTGTTCCTCACCTCCGAGACGGACACGGAGAACCTGGCGGCCGACGAGCGGGCCCGCGAGTACCTCGCGCGCGTGCGGGCGGCCTACGAGGGCGGCGGACCGCGGGCCGCCCGGCTCCCGGGCATCATCTGGCCGCTGACCTCCTACTACCTGGGCGGTCCGACGGACATCCGCCTGCTGATGACCGAGTGCGTCGACAACTGCCGCCGCTACGGCGGCGACTGGGAGCTCGGTGTCGCCCTGATGTACCGCGCCCACGTGACCGTCGACTCCCCGGGCAATCTGCGGGGCGTCGACGAGGACCTGGCCGAGCTGCGGACGCTCACCCGGCGCGTCGGCGACCGCTGGATGCGGGCGCAGGTGTGCGGCGCGTCCGGCGAGGCGGCCATGACCCGGGGCCGGTACGACGAGGCGCGCGGCGAGTACGAGGAAGCGCTGCGGCTCGCCAACGAGGTGGGCGCCCACGCCGAGTCACCGTTCCTCATGGCCCGGCTCGCCGAGATCGCCTACCGCTCCGGCGACCGGGAGGCCGCGCTGGCCGCGCTGGACGAGGCGGGAAGGGCCGCCGACCGGTTCGCGGTACCGGAGTCCCGGGCCTTCGTCCTGCTCCTGCGCGCCCACATCGCCCTGCACGACAACCAGCACGCGCAAGCCCGCGAGCTGTACGAGGCGACGCGCGCGGTGATCCGGGACGGCACCCCGCCCCCGCAGTTCGTCGCGGCCCAGCGGATGGTCGAGGCACTCCTCGCGGCCGACGAGTCGGGGCCCGCGCACGGGCTGGCGATCCTGGCGGAGGCCCTGCGGGAGGCCGTGGACCACCAGTGCGCCGAGTCGATCACGGCCGGTCTGGTGGACGTGGCCGCCGGTCTGCTGGCCCGGCTCGGCGATCTGCCGGGCGCGCTGCGGCTGTTCGCCGCCGCGGACCGCTGGCGCGACGGCCTGGAACGGCCCGAGCCGGAGCGCGGCGAGGCCGCCCGGGTGCGTGCCGGGGCCCGCGCGGCCCTCCCGGCCGGCCGCTACGCCGCCGAGTGCGCCCGGGGCGCCTCCTTCGGCGTGGCGGACGTCCTGCGCGAGCTGGGTGCCGCGGCGGCGGCCGGCGCGGCATCCCGGGGCGGCGGCCCGGCTACCGGCAGGTGAACCGGGACTGCGCCCAGTCCGCGAGCGCCGCCCGGTCGAAGGCGTTGCTGTGCGGTTCCACCACGAGCCGTACGGTCGCGCGCCCGGTGAGGTCGACGTGGACGGGGACGGCCGGGTCGCGGCCCTTGACCATGCCGGACCGCCACAGCCGTACCCCGTCGGCGTAGACGGAGAAGGAGACCTTGCCGAGGCCGCGCGTGAGGTCGTCCACGCCGGCCAGCGCGTCGTAGGCGGCGCACCGCCGGTTGAGGACGACGGTGACGGAGGAGTCGCCGCGGACGGTGACCCCGCGCGCATACCGCTCGCCGCCGACGGACAGGCCGTACCGCTGCCACACCCAGCTGCTCTCGCCGAGCGCGATCTCGGGCCGGGTGCCGTCACCGGCGACGTCGAAGCGCAGCTCGCTCAACTCGTAGACGGTGGGCGCCGGTGGCGCAGTGGGCGTCGGGGCCGGCTTGGGCGTGGGTTCCGGTTTCGGGGTCGGCGCCGGGGCGGGGACGGGGGCCGGTTTCGGTTTCGCCGGGGGCGGCGGCACGGCGGGCGTGCGGGCGGGCGTGCCGGAGGGCGTGCCGGCGGGCGTCCGCGCCGGTTCGGGAGCGAGGGCTACGGGCTTCGGCGGGGACGTGCGGGGAGGCGGTGCGGGCGCGGGCGTCCCGGGCCGTACCACCGGTGCGGACACCGACGGGGAAGGGGCCGGTGCCGGCTGGGCGACCTCCTTCGCCGGGTGGCCGTCGTTCACCAGGGCCAGCGCGACCGCGGCGGCGGCCACCGCCACCACACCGGCCGCGATGCCGGCCTTCACCGGCGCCCCGAGTCCCTCGGAGGCCGCGGCCCCGCCCCCACCGCCCGCCCCGCCGGACGAGCCACCGGCCGCGGCGGCGGCGCCGGCAGCTCCCGCCCCCGCGCCCCCGGCCACGATCCCGAGGGCCTTGGCGTACCCGGCGGCCCCGAACCAGCCGATGACCGCGACCGGGACGACCGCCGGGATACCGCTCGCCACCTCTTCGATCTCCGCCGCCGCCAGCCGGCACCTGGCGCACTCCGCCAGGTGCTTGCGCAGCCCCCGCTCGGCGCGGACGCGCAGCTTGCGGCGGGCGTAGCCGCCGAGCTGGTCGGCGTAGCGGGCGCAGTCCTCGTCGTGGGAGAGGGCGGCGCTGACGTGCGCCTGGAGGTACGCCTGCTTGAGCCCCTCGCGCGCGCGGCTGGCGAGCACCCGGGTGCCGTTGGCGTCCAGCCCGAACAGGACGGCCACCTCGCTCGGGGACTCGTCCTCCACCTCGGTGTGCCACAGCACGGCCTGCCAGCGTTCGGGCAGCGAGCGGAAGGCCCGCATGGCCATCGACTGCTCGGCCTCGCGCAGGGCGCGGACGTCGGCGGCCAGACCGAGGCCCGCTGCGGAGGTGCCGATGAACGCGGTGTCGTCGGCGGCCTCCGGGACCTGGGCGGCCTGCTGGGCGAAGAGGGCGAAGTCGTCGACGAGTTGCTCCCGCCGGGCGGACTTCGCCCAGTGGGCGGCGACCCGCCGGACGGAGGTCAGCAGATAGGCCCGTACGGCGTGTTCCGGCCCGGAGCCGCCCCGCACCGCTTGCAGCGTCCGCGCGAACACCTCGGCGGTGAGGTCGTCGGCGGTGTGCCCGTCCCGGCAGCAGGTACGGGCGTAGCGCCGTACCGCGTCGGCGTGCCGCCGGTACAGCTCCTCGTAGGCGGAGTCGTCACCGCCGCGCATCCGCTGGATCAGCTCGGCGTCGGCGGGCGGCGTCTCCCGGCGCGGGGGCGGCACGCTCCCCTCACGCTGGGCCGGCACGTTCCCGTCTCGGGCCCCGCCGGACGGCGCCGGCCGCCCGCCTTGGTGCGGCACCTGGGGTGAGGTCAGCTCCCGGGTCTCCGCGTCCCCGTCGTCACCGCGCGACCCGTCCCACCCGTCAACGCCCATCGCGGACAGCCCCCGACCCCGGCCCAGCCCAACCCGTCAGGCGTCAGCCTGCCACAGCGAGCTCCCCCGGAAGCCCCCGCGCGCACCTCATCCACTCATCCGAGCGCACTGCCCCCGCACCGCCCCGAACACCCGTCGGAGCGCAGGCACCACAGGTGCGACCGGCACCACAGGTGCGACCGGCACCACAGGTGCGACCGGCACCACAGGTGCCACCGGCACCACAGGCGCCAACGGCACCACCCGACCGCGCCTGGCGCACGGGTGGTGACGGCGGTACCGGTGGTGCCGTCGGGGGACGGAACGCCCCCCGGAGACGAAGCCGAGGTGCGGGCCGGTTACGGCCGGGACCGCAGCCCCTCCAGCAGGATGTCCAGCAACCGCGCCGACGCCGCCGCCTGCTGCGCCGCGTCCGGCAGCGACGGCGCCGCCGTGGCGATCACCAGCAGCACGTCCCCCACGGACACGTCCGTCCGCAGCTCACCCGCCGCCCGGGCCCGGTCCACCAACTGCCCGACCACATCGAGCAGCGCCCCGGCCCCGGCGTCGTCGGCCACCGCGGCCTCCTGCGCCACGAGCCGCAGCTCACCGCTCCCCGGCTGCACCCGCTGCTGAGGCACCCGGGCCTCTCCGACGAGGCCGACCGCATCACCGGCCGTACCGGACTCGTCCGGAGCGGCGGAGTCGACCCGCAGCACCTGCGGCGGCAGCAATCGCCCCGCCCCCGACGCCACGGAGGTCCGCAGGAACCGCGACAGCGCCGACCACGGTTCGTCCTCCTGCCCGAGCGCCGCCCGGGCCTGCTCGGTCAGCCGGGCCGTCTCCTCCTCGGCGATCCGCCGGACCAGCACGTCCTTGCTGGGAAAGCGCCGGTACACCGTGCCGACCCCGACCCGGGCCCGCCGCGCCACGTCTTCCATCGGCGCGCCGTACCCCAGCTCGCCGAACACCTCACGCGCCGCACGCAGCACGTGCTCCAGATTGCGCTGTGCGTCCACCCGCAGCGGGGTCGTCCGCGCGGCGTCCGCGCGTCCGCCGCCCACCGCCGCGCTCATCGCCTTGCCGCCGGGCGCGACGGCGGCCGCCGATGCCCAATGCGTGTCCTGAACATGCATGTGTTTCCCCCGGTAATGACGTCTCCCCCCGGAGACTCCCCGCCACTGAACGCGAGGTGCGCGGAAGCGGCATCGGTCCCGACCGGATCCGCCCGTCGCGGACCCGTTCGACCACATTCCCTACACCCCGTCGACACACGAACATAGTTGAGAGGCAGTCAATTCAGAAGGGGCAGGTTCCGTACAGTGCGCCCCCCGATCGGAGTACGGGGTGTATACATCCCGATTCCTGCCCTTCGCACCCTGTCGCCCGTCCCCGCTGACCTGCCCCCTTTCGTCCCGCGCGGACGCCACGGCCGGCCGTGCGCACGCCCGGCCGCCGGTCACACAAATTGTCGGGGCTGTGGACAAACACCAGCGCCGGGTGCGTCATGGGATGGTGAAGGAACGTGCGCGCATTCTGGTTGTCGGCGGCGGCTACGTCGGGATGTACACGGCCCTGCGCCTCCAGCGGAAGCTGAGGGCCGAGCTGCGGAGGGGCGAGGTCCAGATCACCGTCGTCACCCCCGATCCCTACATGACGTACCAGCCGTTCCTCCCCGAGGCCGCCGCGGGCTCGATCTCCCCGCGCCACGTCGTCGTACCGCTGCGCCGCGTCCTGGACCACTGCCACGTCGTCGTCGGCGAGGTCACCTCCGTCGACCACGCCGTACGCACCGCCGCCGTCACCACCCTCGCCACCGCCGAGGAGGGCCGGACCGCCGAACTCCTCGGCTACGACGAACTCGTCCTCGCCCCCGGCTCGGTCTCCCGCGCCCTGCCCATCCCCGGCCTCGCCGAGTACGGCATCGGCTTCAAGACCGTCGAAGAGGCCATCGGCCTGCGCAACCACGTCATCGAGCAGATGGACATCGCCTCCTCCACCCGCGACCCGGCCGTCCGCGACGCCGCCCTCACCTTCGTCTTCGTCGGCGGCGGCTACGCGGGCGTCGAGGCCCTCGGCGAACTGGAGGACATGGCCCGCTACACCGCGCGCTACTACCACAACCTCCGCCCCGAGGACATGAAGTGGATCCTCGTGGAGGCCACCGACCGCATCCTCCCGGAGGTCGGCCCCGAGATGGGCCGCTACACCGTCACCCAGCTGCGCCGCCGCAACATCCAGGTGCTGCTGGACACCCGCCTGGAGTCCTGCGCCGACCGCGTCGCCGTGCTCAGCGACGGCCAGCGCTTCCCGACCCGTACGGTCGTGTGGACGGCCGGCGTCAAACCGCACCCGCTGCTCGCCGCCACCGACCTGCCGCGCACCGACCGCGGCCGGCTGCGCTGCACCGCCCAGCTCACCGTCGACGGCGCCGAGCACGCCTGGGCCGCCGGTGACGCCGCCGCCGTCCCTGACGTCACGGCCGCCGAACCCGGCACCGAGACCGCCCCCAACGCCCAGCACGCGGTCCGCCAGGCCAAGGTGCTCGGCGACAACATCGTCCACTCCCTGCGCGGCGAGCCCCTGGAGACGTACGCGCACAAGTACGTCGGCTCGGTCGCCTCCCTCGGCCTGCACAAGGGCGTCGCACAGGTCTACGGGCGCAAACTGAAGGGCTACCCTGCGTGGTTCATGCACCGCCTGTACCACCTCAGCAGGGTGCCCACCGTCAACCGCAAGGCCCGGGTGCTCGCCGAATGGACCCTCGCCGGGCTCTTCAAACGGGAGATCGTCTCGCTCGGTTCGCTCGAACACCCCCGGGCGGAGTTCGAACTCGCGGCCGGTGGAAAGCCTCCTCACGGCCCCTCCGACGACCCGAAGGGGTCGTCCTGACCGGACTCAGGAACTCCACGGCCCGCCCCGGCGTCTGACGGTTGTCGCCCGCCGCGGCCCGCTCCCTGCCAGACTGCCCTACGACGTCGGACGGGCGCCCGCCCGCCCTAGCACCCACGAGGCTTCCCCCAAGTGAACTTCACGCGCTGGAGCGCCCGGCTCCCCGGAACGCAGCGCCGCGCCGCCGCGCGGACCGAGACGGCGGTCTCCCCGGACCGGCGGGGGGAAGGCTCCGTGCCCGCGGCCCGCGCCGAACGGCCCGCCGACGGCACGGCCCCGGTACCCGCCGTCGACGAACTGCCCGCGCGTGACGTCCTGGACCGCGTCCCGGCCCTCGTCGCCCTCGTCCACGGCCCCGACCACCGCATCGCCTACGTCAACGACGCCTACACCACGGCCTTCGGCGCCCGCGCCACCGGCGTGGCCGCCCGCGAGGCCCTGCCCGAACTCGCCGAACTGGGCCTGCTCCCGCTGCTCGACCAGGTGCTGCGCAGCGGCAAGTCCCGCACCCTGAAGTCCCGCAAGGCCGTCGACGGCCGCTCGTACACCTTCACCTGCACCCCCGTCGCCGAGGACGGCGACCGCGACGCCGGCGGCGGTGCGGTTCTCGTCTTCGCCACGGACGTCACCGACCACGCCGAGGCCGCCGAGCGCCTGCGCGCCAGCGAGCGCCGCCAGCGCGAGACCGCCGTCACCCTCCAGCGCTCCCTGCTCCCGCAGGAACTGGAACAGCCCGACGACCTGCGCATCGCCGCCACCTACCAGCCCGGCGGCACCGAGGCCGCGGTCGGCGGCGACTGGTACGACGTGATCACCCTCGGCGGCGGCCGGACCGCCCTCGTCATCGGCGACGTCATGGGCCGCGGGGTGCGGGCCGCCGCCGTCATGGGCCAGCTCCGCACGGCCGTCCGCGCCTACGCCCGCCTCGACCTGCCCCCGCACGAGGTCCTGCAACTCCTCGACGGCCTCGCCGCCGAGATCGACGCCAACCAGATCGCCACCTGCGTCTACGCCGTCCACGACCCGAACGAGGGACGCCTGGTCTACGCGTCCGCCGGTCACCTGCCGATCCTGGTCCGCGACGAGAACGGCACGGTCTCCCGCGCCGACGAACCCACCGGTCCGCCCCTCGGCACCGGCGGCTGGATCCACTCGTCCGGCTCCATCGCCCTCGGCGCCGGCTCCACGGCCGTCCTCTACACCGACGGCCTGGTCGAGCGCCGCGACGCCGACCTGGACGAGGGCATCGCCGCGCTCGAAGGCGCCCTCGCCGGCGCGACCGGAAGCCCCCAGGTCGTCTGCGACCGTCTGGTCCGCTCTGCCGGCGTCACCGCCGACCACGACGACGACGTCGCCGTCCTGGTCCTCCAGCACCCCGCGCGGACGGGCCCCGACGGCGACCTCTTCCGCAACGCGGCCCTCGAACTCCTCGGCGGTGTGGAAGCGGCCCCTCGCGCGCGTGCCTTCGCCTCGGGCGTCCTGACCAGCTGGCGCTTCCCCGCCGAACTGCACGACCTCGGCGTCCTCGCCACCAGCGAACTGGTCGCCAACAGCCTCCAGCACGGCATCCCGCCCATGCGGCTGCGCCTGCGCCGCACCGACCGCCGCCTCATCGTGGAGGTCACCGACGGCGACGACCACCTGCCGAGGCGCCGCCGCGCCGAGCCCGGCGACGAGTCGGGCCGGGGCATCGCCATCGTGGCGACGATCGCCTCCAGCTGGGGCTGCCGCCGCACCCCGGGCGGCGGAAAGGCGGTGTGGTGCGAGTTCGTCCTGCCGAAGGCGAAGCACTGACCGGCTGCCGGACCCGCCGGCGCGGCAGCGTGGTCACCCGTCCGCCCGGTGCCGGAAGCCGATCACGGCAGACGGACCCGGCGTACCGGGCGACACGCCCGAGAGCCCCGAGGTCGGCGAGCTGCTGGACGCCGTGGACCCGCGGCCCGGAGCTCCCTCGCTCTGACTGACACGCCCGGCACATGACGACGGCCGCCACCCGGAGGTGACGGCCGTGACGCACCGCGGACTCACGCGTCCGCGGGCACCGGTCCCGTGGACGCCCCGCCCCGGGCGACCACCCGGGTCCCGCGCGCCAGCCAGGGCCGGTCCTGTACGGCGGTGAGCCGCCGACCCAGCCGCAGCGCGAGAACGGTGATCCCCAGCGAGAACAGCAGGAAGGTCACGATGTACGGCCCGTGCAGCGAGGCCGCGAGCGGACCCCCCACCGCCGGACCGACGGCCAGCGCCAACTGCTTGACCAGCGCGAACGCCGAGTTGTACTGCCCGGCCATGCCCTCCGGCGCCAGATCGGCGACCAGCGGCGCGACCGTCGGCGACAGCATCGCCTCGCCCAGACCGAACAGCGCGTACGTCGACACGAACGCGGCCGTGGCCATCTCCTGGCTGCCGTGCCCCAGCCCCGCGTACCCGGCGGCCAGCCAGGCCACGGCCCAGATCAGACCCACCGCGGCGATGACCCGGGACCGCCGGCGCCGCTCCACGAACCGCAGCACGGCGAACTGGGCGACCACGATCATCAGCGTGTTCGCGGCCAGCGCTGTCCCCAGGGCGGACGTGGATATCCCGGCCGCCTCCACGCCGTACGCGCTCAGCCCCGACTCGAACTGCCCGTAGCAGGCGAAGAAGATCACGAAGCCCAGCACGGACAGCTGCACCATCGCCCGGTTCCCGAGCAGCCGCTTCCAGCTGCCCTTCGCCGAGCCCGCCGGGGCGTCCGCCAGGCGCGGCGAGCGCGGCATCCGCACGGTCGCCAGCACGCCGACCAGCAGCAGGAACATCGCCGCCTCGATCGCGAACAGCAGCGTGAACGACGACACGCGCGTGGTGTCGACGAGGTGGCCGCCGATGAGACCGCCGACGCCCAGCCCCAGGTTCTGCAGGAAGAACTGCATCGCGAACGCACGCGAGCGGGTGTCCGCCGAGGAGCAGTCCACGATCATCGTCGCCAGCGCCGGCTGCATCACGGCCTGTCCGGCCCCGAGGGCCGCGGCGGACAGCAGCACACTCACGGCGGTGCCCGCCAGACCGAGGCTCAGCGCGCCCACGGCGGCGGTCACCAGGGCGGCGAGCAGGACCGGCAGCGGGCCGCGCCGCACGATCGCCCGGCCGGCGAACGGCAGCACGATCAGCGCGGCCACGGCGAAGACGGCGAGCACGAGACCCGCCGTCATGGCTCCCAGACCCCGCACCTGCGCCACATAGACGTACAGGTAGGGGACGGTGAAGCCCAGTCCGAACGCGCTGAGTGCGTTGCCCACGTGGATCCGGCGCATCGCTGCGCCCATCGCCCTGGTCACGTTCACCTCTCTCACTAGTTAGACCTGAAGACTTCGAAGCTAAACTTCAAGGCTAAAGACTACATGGTCAAGGACTTCAAAGCAAAGGACTCCCGTGGGATACTGCGTCCATGGCCGACACCCCCGGCGGCGTCACGGAGCCGACGCTCGAAGAACAGATCGCCGCCTACCAGCGCGAGTTCCAGGACCTGGACCCCCAGGTCGAGAAGATCGTGTCGGCGCTGTCCCGGCTGAACCGCCGGATGAACGTCGCCTACGGCCGTCAGACCTCCGCCCTCGGCATCAGCAACGCCGAGTGGGAGGTCCTCAAGGCGCTGGTCCTCTCCGGCGCCCCCTACCGCATGGGCCCCAGCGAGCTGGCCAAGCGGCTCGGCCTCACCCCGGCCGCCATGACCCACCGGATCGACCGCATGGTCACCGAGGGACTGGTCACCCGGGAGCGCGACGAGTCCAACCGCGTCCGCGTCATCGTGGAGCTGACGCCCGAGGGCCGCGAGAAGTGGCTGGAGGCGATGCGCTTGGCGACGGTCTTCGAGGAGGACCTGCTCCAGGACCTCACTCCCGCGGAGCGCGGGGTGCTCGGCGAGGTCCTGACCAGGCTGCTGCGCAGGGTGGAGCACGCCCAGCCGGACGCCGGCGGCCGGCTCAGCGACCTGGACTGACGCCCTCGGAAAAGATCTTGACAGGGGGGTGTTGACACGCCCCGGCTCGATCCGTAAAGTTCTTCGGGTTGCCGCGGAGCCGTAACGGTTCTCCGGTAGCACCTCAGCCGCCCTGAGCGGCACCTCTCATACCTTCAGCACGATCCTTCCTACGGGTTAAATTCGGCGCGCCCGAATTCAATTCGAATAGGGACTCGGCGGCCCGATTGGGAATCGCCGGGCGGATCCGCTAAGGTTTGAGACGTCGGAACGGCCCAACAGCCGCGAGGACGAACCCCGCTGACCGGGGATCAGACGCCGAAAGGATCTGATAGAGTCGGAACCGCCGGAAAGGGAAACGCGAGAGCGGGAACCTGGAAAGCACCGAGGAAATCGGATCGAGAAAAGATCTGATAGAGTCGGAAACGCA